>JBGPAN010000196.1:0-7372 GCA_041480785.1 Bacteroidota bacterium
ACCGCCAAAACCCCGGTAGATGAGAGCTGTCTCAATGCCAAATCCGTTGAGTATCTGGGGCAGTTGAGCAATATGCCCAAATTGATCCGGGATATAGCCTACCGGCATGACTCCGCCAAGTGTCTTACCCAGTCGAAATCCAAGCGACAGATTACGAAGATGTGATTCTCCGCTTGAGAGGAATTCGTCGTTGAGAATGTACCACGGCCCGATGAAGAGTTTTTCTTTGTTCACGAGATCGCGAATCGTCTCTACTCGATCCGGTCGTGTCTCCAGATAATCCATCACCGCGGCCATTTGGCCGTCGAGCGTATACGATTTGAATTCCGGATCTCTTGCGAAAAGCTCGATGAGGTCTTCGACCATGTCGACAAGCATCGCGCGAAAACGATCAAACGGAAAATACCACTCCCGATCCCAATGTGAATGCGAAACAATATGGTAGGTTGGTTTCGTTACGCTCACAGCATTTTCCAGCAGAAAACATCTAGAAGCGCGGAGGAAAACCGCCCTGTCACCCCGAAATGTTTCAGTTCGGGGTCTATGAGACGCTGAACAGAAGCATTTCAGCGTGATGTGGTTGGCGGTGGTGCTTTCCGACCGGCCTTCTAGGGGGTTGCTGCTCAATCCGTCGTCGATTTAAGTCGACGACTGTGAAAACGACCTTTCAGTATGCTGCTAAAGATAGTGTTGCATTTCCTTGATAGCTGTCGACGCCCCGACCGCGGAAACACAGCTCGCAGCAACTGAATTGGCCACGCGAGCGGACTCAAATGCATCCATTCCTTTGAGAGTCCCCGCAATGAAGCCGGCGACAAATGCATCACCTGCCCCGGTCGCATCAACAACTCTTCTGACCCTACGCGCCTTCACATGTGCTGCACGGCGACCATCAGAGAGGTAACATCCTTGTGCTCCCAACTTCACTCCGACAACGTGCGGTGCCCCCGCCCGTCTGAGAAATGCGACAATAGACTCCGGAGTTTTGCACCCGGTCATAAGCATCGCTTCTTCGTAGCTTGGAATGAAAAAGTCCACGTACGGCAGAAATCCCCGCAGTGCCCGCGATGTGACCCGTGGAGAAGCGGCGCTGTCGAGAAGAATCTTGAGAGATGTTTTCTCCTTCACTGTTCGGAACAATCGTCCAAACTCCTTCTCCGTTTCCGGAAGGAGCCCCAGATACCCGACAGCAAGAATACGTGCCCTTTGAAGAAGTGTGAGGCGCGAGAGCACATCCGCTGCCCGAAAATTCTTCATGCAGCCGCGCGTGTGGAGAAACGTGCGCTCCCCGGTTCTATCGACGCTCACGATGGTTGCAGATGTCTGGGCTCTCGCATCAACGATCATTCCCTCGATGTCGATGCCGAATGTCCGATAATGCTGCGTCACATACCGCCCAAGCGAATCATTGCCGACACGCGTGATCGCTCCAACGGTGAAGCCCAGCTTCGCCAGATCGATTCCAACGTTCGATACATTTCCGCCGGTGGTGAGCGTGATCGAATCGATGAGCTTCAGCGCACCTCGTTTTGGAAGATTCTTCAGGTCAACGGGGCGACCGATGATATCCGTCAACGCAAGACCAGCGACAATAACATCAAGATGTTTGGGTTGATTCATGGATTCTTCTTCACTTCATGGCCGGCGTTATTCAGTAATCTTAACCGTCTTGAAGTCGAGCACGAGTTTCTTGTTCTTATAGGTCATCGTCATCTTCTCGCTGCCGACCTCGGCATTGATAAACGGTCCGTCAAACAGTTTCGTCTTGGAGAGATTGATTGTGCTTCCGTTAAGCATTCGCTTTTCAGGAAACGCAAATTCCATTTTCTCCCCACCCAGGGTCGAATACTGCACCGAAACCGATCCCGGCTGAAGCGTTGCGGTCGGAGTATGGGCGTTGAGCGCCGATCGGAACTGCGCGAATGAACCAATTTCTTCCTTCGACCTTACTTCAATGACATAACCGTTTTGCGGCTTGTAGCTTCTGAGGCGCCAGTTTCCGGTTTCTTTCACGCGTTCCAGTTGCCGCCTCCCGATATCGTTCAGCGTGTTGATGCTCGCATCTGATTCTTCCTTCCATTCATATTCCTGCAGCGGGTACCAACCGACATACACATCG
The DNA here is from genome assembly GCA_041480785.1 of Bacteroidota bacterium. Lineage (GTDB taxonomy): Bacteria > Bacteroidota > Ignavibacteria > UBA10030 > UBA10030 > UBA9647. Next base: position 2,120 of record JBGPAN010000196.1, read on the forward strand.
CCGGCTTTGCAGGCAATCCAGCCAGATGGTTCGACGATTCTCTCTTCGAGGTTCCGCGGGAAGAAACCGTCAATGTGCTCAGTGGTTGTACCAGGGGCGACATCGTAGAGAACGATCAGTGTGTTTTTATGCTGGAATGTTCTTTCATATGGCGACCCGCCGGTCCACTTGTCGGGGTTGTTGTAGGTCCCTTTCGATGCGACGACATCGGCAATGAGGGTTTTCACTTCTTCCGGAAAGAACATCCCCACCTCTAAAGCCGACCAATATGGATGGAGTCCGAAAATTGTTGTGTAGGGTCGACCATACGTGTAACGAACTCCCCAGGTGTGTTGTTGAATCGGCTGCAGGATGCCTCCCTGGAGAGAGCCGATTCCATAATTTTTCGTGATATAGGAATATTTGTACACGGGGGGATTTTTTTCTGTCCCGAAGCGAATGACATTGCGAACGCGCTTTCGTTCCTGGTGGATATAGGTCTTGCTCCGATCAAGCGCAATCGAATAGATGATCTCCGGCAATCGATAGTTGGAGAGAGCGGGGAGGACAATCCAGCCGGAGTTCGTGGGTTCACCGGTGCCGAAAAATAGGTAGGCAAATGCTGATGCTCCCGAAAGCAACGGTTTGTACACCGCTGGTTGATAGATTCTGCTGTACCCGCCGATGTATTGCCCCTCAAGGTGTTCGACCGCGAAATCCGCGAAAATGTAATCCGTCATCATCGTTCCCCGGGTTCGCATCTCAGGATCCTTGGAGAATTGACTCAGCAGGATCATCGGCATCGCGTACTCTGGGAAATAGTCGGGGGAATCGAACTCGCCTTGACCGATCGTCGTGGTGATTTTCATCCATTGAATGAGATACTCTTTTGCCTCGCGGAGGTTTTCCTCTGAGCTCTTTCCGTTGTACCATTCGGACCCGGGAAGATTTGGCCATTGCTCCGCAGCCAGAAAGAGGGCCGCGTGATACATGCACCAGTGATTTTCCGTGTCACCGCGGTACGGCGCATAGGTTTTCCACGCATTCCGCATTGTCGCACGCGCCTCCGGGGACATTTTGTCTTTTCCCTGGAGATAGGTTCCAATCGCCGGGATCATCCAGAACATGTCGCCGCGGGGATCGCGAAGCAGTTCGATCAGCATTTTGTCCGCGATGGCAATGTCTTTTCCGTGAGCATACCGCACCGCCGCCTGATAGTAGCCTGCCGCCTGAACGGTGTCGTAGATGGAGGTGATAAATGCCGCACGTTTCTCAAACTCCTTGAGGTATGTCTCCCGAGAAACCACTTGTGCGTTCGCGCTCTGAAGCGCAAGCAGAATCAAAATCGGAAAGAACTTCTTGACGTTCATGGTCAGCACTTCCTCGTTAGAATGGTTGTACGGCGATGGTCCACACCTGTGAACCGGTTAATCCCGCAGAGCGCCAACTGGCACCCCCATCGAGCGAACAAAACACGCCGCTCCAGAGTGTTCCTGCATAGACACGATTGCTATTGGTCGGATCGACAGCCAGAGAATGAATATTCAGATTCGTCAATCCTTCGTTCATCCGCTTCCAGCTTTGCCCGCCATCGGTTGATTTGTAGACGCCGGTGACATACCCACCGGCAAAGAGAATCTGCGGGTTGTTGGGGTCAAATGCGATCGCGTAGAACGTTGAATGATCCAGGCCCGCAGCACATTTTTCCCAGTACTTGCCCCCATTGTGAGTCACATAAATGCCGTAGTCGTCAGTCCCTGCAAAGAGTGTGTTTCGATCCTTTGGATGCTGGACCACCACCCGGACACCGCCGACGCTCAATCCGGTGCGCTTCCAGGAATTCCCCCGATCTCCGCTTCGATACACGCCGTCTTCCGTAGAGCAATACAGCGTGTTTGAATCCGAGTAATCGATGAGAACTGAGGATACGAAGACTTGCTTGATTCCATTGTTACACTCCACCCACGTTGCTCCACCGTCTAATGTTCTGAAAACACCGTACGGCGTCGTGCAAAGGATAAAGTCAGGATTCACCTTGTCAATGACCGCGTTCAAGACCTCGGTGACCTGCCATCCTGTTGTTGTTTTCCACGTTTTTCCACCGTCGGTTGTTTTGTGGAGTCCATTCCCGGCAGCAATACAGATCAACTTACCTCGCGATGGCGTGTGGACCGCCAGTCCAAAATCACGGATGTTTTTCGGCCCGGTATGTTGCCACACCGTGTCGTCTGTGGTCTTCTTATAGAAGACTCCGGTCTCGGGGTTTGCAGCCCCCACCACAAACAGTTTCGTCGACAGGACCGAGACGAAGACCGTTGACTCTTGCGACAGCAGATTTGCCGGAAACATCACGACCAGTACAAAGACTAAAATTGGAATCAACGAAGACCACGCAGCATTCCAGCGACGCCTTGCCTTTTTGTTGTTGTCAATCATAGAAGATACCTTCTCTAAGGATAGAGTTCGATTTGTCTCACCTGACACCCCTGCAATCCCGCAGAGTGCCATGACTTTCCGGCATCAAGCGATTCGTAAATTCCCTGGCCACTCGTTCCTATCATCAGGTGGCGGGAGTTGCTCTTTTCAACATAAATCGTGGAAATCGCTTCAATATCGGGGTTTTGCCACAACAGCTTCCACGACACACCGTCGTCTGTGCTTGTCCATAGTCCGGTTTTGAAGCCGCCCGCATAGGCTGTATGCCCATCGGGTGAAACGGCTATCGCATAGAACGATTCTTTCGGGAGCCCATGGGCAGTCTGCCACGTTTTTCCCCCATCGAGGGACAAACGAATACCTTTGTCTTCACCGCCAGCCAGCAGGTGTTCTGGACACACCGGATCCTGAGCAAAAGCCTGAACAGCAGTGAGTCCCGAGCGTAACGGCACCCAGTGTTCACCCGAGTCAGTCGAGCGGTACACATCGTCTTCTGCCACAGCATAGAGCTTTTTTCGATTGTTCACATCGATAACAACTTTCTTCACGAACCACTTCTTCATCCCGTTCATTCTCTTTTCCCAGTGGCGTCCCTCGTCAACAGATTTGAAGACGCCGAATGGCGTTGACACATAGATCACTGCAGAATCGATTGGATCAGGAGCTACCGAGAGGATCTCTTCGGTGTGCCAGTCTGTAAGAACACGCCACGACTTCGTTCCATCAACTGACCTGTGAAGACCATTGCCCGCCGCAATGTAGTACCTCTTGCTGAATTTTCCATCCCAAATGCCAAGGCCGAAGCTGAGAAGGTTTCGGCGATAGATGTTTGTCCAAATCGTGTCCCCGAAGGGGCGTTTGAAGAGCCCAACGTTGCTTTGAGTTCCCCCTGTAAGACTCCCCCGATTGAGAAAGACGACGGCATAGTAGTTCTTCCCTTCGTTTTTCTCCTGATGTACCTGTTTGAAGGCCGCCGACGGCACGCCCGCAAGAAGAACTGACACCGCAACAAGGGCTAGTTTTCTGATAGTTGCCATTCTTTTATGGTCGAATTATTGAAGTTGAGCTCCCGCACTTTTTCCCCGTCCGTCATTTTGATGACTCCGCTTCCACGTTCACTCTGAATGAATGGTCCGTTGAATGACTTGTAGGTCTTGAAGTCGATCGCCTTTCCATTCAGCCATCGTTCTCCATCGAAGCTAAATTTCATCGTGTCACCGTTCCGCGTTTTGTAGTTCACAGTCAGGTTGCCCTCTGAACTCTTGATCGCCGGTTTGGATTGAATCATCCGATTTTTGAACGCCTCGAATGTGCCATCTTCATCAGAGGACCCAATTTCTGCCACGATTCCATTTTTCAATCCCGTGCTCCGCCAGCGCCAGTTGACCTTCTCCTCAATCCATTCGTAAGGCCGCAGCGGGAAAAATGCAACATACACCGATCCAGCACGGCAGAAGATCCAACCCGACGAGTGCTCCACGCGTTCATCCAGGTTTTTCGGGAAGAATCCATCGATGTGCTGGTGATTCGCATTCTTGTCTATACTATAGAGAACGATGATCGCATTCTTGTGCTGGAATGTCTGCTCGTACGGAGAGCTGGAGTTCCATTTGTTGGGATCGGTGTATACCAGGTGATAGTGATCCACCTCATCAGCCAGGAACTTCTGCTCTTCGGGAAAGAACATCGCCAGTTCTTTACCCGAATAGAAGGGGTGGAGTGTAAAAATCGTATTGTTCGGCTTGTCAGATCGATACGTCACGTCCCACGTGTGTTGCTGGATCGGTTGAAGAATGCCGCCTTGAAGTGAACCAAGCGCATAGTCGTGAGTCATATATGTGTATTTATACACCGGCGGATTCTTTTCCAGCCCGAAGCGGATGACGTTTCGGGTGCGTTTTGTCTCGGTGTGGACGTACGCTTTCGAGCGGTTGGTTGCCATAGTATAGATAACGTCGGGCAAGCGATAGGAGCTCATTGCTCCAAACACCGTTTCCCATCCGCCGCGATATCGTGGACGGTACCGGGTCTCTTGCCAGAGTTCAATGGTTGGCTCGCCAAAGTAGAGCCAGGCCCACAGAGCGGCCGGCGCGGACAGGGGATTGATAATATCGTCTGGATAGTCCCTGCTGTGTCCGCCGCAGTAGTTCCCATCGAGATGTTCAGCCGCAAAGTCTGCAAACAGCAGATCTGCCATCATTTGGGCTCTTCTTTTCATGACGGGATCTTTAGCGAAGTCGAAGAGCGTGAGCATCGGCGTCATGAACACGATGAAGTACGTGGGTGAATCAAATTCTCCCTGGCCGATTGTCGCCGCCGTGTTCATCCATCGATTGAGCCACTCCTCCGATTCCTTGAAGTTTTCCAAGGAACTCTTGCCGTTGAACCATTGTGAACGATCTTCGTCGGGCCACGTTTGAGCCGCAAGATAGAGGCCTGTGTAGTACGCCACCCAGTGATTTTCAGTGTCGCCTCGGTACATCGTGCGCTCGCGATACGCCTGTCTGATCTTGTGCAACAGCGTGTCAGGCAATTGATCCCGCAGCCTGAGGTATGTCCCGATTGCCATGTACGCGTAAAACATGCCTCCGATACTTTCATCGGTTATGAGGGAATCGAGCATCACAAGGGCAAAATCCTTATCCTTGCCGGCCGCCAGCTTTGCAGTGACCGTAAAGAATCCCCTGTCGCGTTCCTGGCTCACGACATCAATAACACGCTGGCGGCGTTGTTCAAACTGCGTCTCAGGCGTTGAAGATGCCTGCGCCGTCAAGTGGTTGGAGACTGAGCCAACAATCACGATCAGCAACAAAAACAATCTGCCCGCCATCGTTTTGC
>JBGPAN010000197.1:0-7364 GCA_041480785.1 Bacteroidota bacterium
CGCACAATCCAACAATTCGAGATTGAAAATTCGAAATTCGCAATTGCCCTGTGGGCTCTATAGGACTCGAACCTATGACCTTCCCGTCACATCGAGGATGTGACGGGACGCTCTAACCAACTTCACTGTCCTTCTTGCCCGCCAACTTTCGCCATTCACCTTGGTTCTGTTCAATCAGCTTCTCTATGTAGCGTTTGCTCTTGCGCCGTTTGATCTGTGACTCACGACGCATCGCCTCCGCCCGCGTCGGGAAGACCTCTACATATACTAACTCCCAAGGCCCTCTTCCCTTCGTGTAATGAGATCGCCCGGTTTCGTGTTCTCGGATTCTTTGAACGAGGTCCTCTGTGTGGCCCACGTAGAATGCGCCCGATGAAACACTCCTCAGAATATACACAAAAAACATGCGTGGGCTCTATAGGACTCGAACCTATGACCTCTACCATGTCAAGGTAGCGCTCTAACCAACTGAGCTAAGAGCCCATAGAATCTCTACTTGGGCTTGCTTACAACGAAACAGAGAAATAATACGGATATTTCAGGGGAAAATCAACAAACTATTTCATGGAATCGTAGGCAATTAGTGATGAAACCTGGGGTGTTCAAGAAGTAGCCAACGTCATTCTGAACGGAGTGAACCTGCCCGCCAAATACGAATCCATAATGGCAGGCGGAGAATCTGCCTATTTGTACCAGATTCTTCCTGCCCGCCATGAAGAACTATACGGGCAGGCGGGCGGTCCGATCGAAAACATCGGACCTCAGAATGACTTCCTAGAAAACCTCTAGGCAATCTGCCTTCACCGATAGAAATTGCGATCCCAACGGTGATTCTTCAGCTCGAGCATCATCTTTTGGCTCAGGAGCCTTCCATCGGACAAACTGCAGTTCGCCTGGACGTTCTTCACACTCCGCATACCGGGGATCACCGTTGACACGGCCGGGTGGCTGAGAGTGTATCGAAGTGCCAGCTCAGGAATTGTCGCTGCTTCCGCACCCAGGAGCTTGTTGAGCTTCGAGACGCGCTCCACAATCTGTTGCTTTCGCTCACCCCGGAAATACTGGACCCTGAAATCACCGGCTGGGAACTGCGTGTCTGCAGTGATCAGCGCTGAGAGACCTCCTTCATCAAGCGGCACCCTCACGATGATTCCAATTTTCTTCTCAAGGCAAAACGGATACAGCTTCTCCTCGGGTGTTTGGTCAAAAATGTTGTGAATGACCTGGAACGTATCAACTTTTCCTGAAGCTGCGAGGCGTAAGGCGTTTGCCGGTTGATGATCATTGATCGAAACTCCGAAATGGCGGATTTTCCCTTGCTCTTTCAGTTTGCTAATAGCGTCGGACCACTCAGACTCATCTGTCCACTCGTCGTTCCACACGTGCAACTGGAGAATGTCGATGGTGTCCATACCCAGATTGCGAAGGCTCGTTTCCGCGCACTGAAGAATATAGTCGTGCGGAAATGCGTCACGCAGGCTCGTTCCCGGCTGGGCAGGCCATTGGCCATTTTTCGGCGGGACTTTGGTGGCGACATAGATATGCTCTTTTCGTTCTTTCACGACTTTTCCAACGAGGTTCTCGCTGTGTCCGTCGCCATAAACCAGGGCAGTGTCAATGAAGTTCATTCCGAGGTCAATCGCCGTGTGCAGGGCTTTCAGTGAGTCGTCGTCTTTGGCTCCTTGCCACATCGCGCCGCCGATTCCCCATGCTCCATAGCCTATTTCCGAAACGTTAATTCCCGTCTTACCAAGTGCTCTGTATTTCATCAACCGTTTCCCTTCTCCTGATTCTGATTCGACGACAATTTCCGAAAGAGTTCATCGATATCCTTTTTCGATTTCTTCACGACGAGACGCTTATGCATTGATTCCAGCTTGGCATGTGTTAGTTGATCAAGTTCTTCGTCGTCCTTGTCGCGCTTTTGCATCATCTCGAAATCGTACTTCTCAGCGGAAGTCATCTTGCCGACGAAGTCTTTAAGTTCTCTGACGAGTTTGTGTTGATCCAGGATGCGCATTGTCTGCCCTGACGGTTGTGCCGATGATGGGATCGTTCGATGACGTTTGACATTGGACATTCTAAATTCATCATTGGATATTGTCGGAGCCCGGACAATTTCCAATGTCCAACTGCCAATGATAAATGATAAAGTTGTTAGGGCCGAGGGCGGGATCCTTCTATGACGTTCGACATTGGACATTCGGAATTCATCATTGGAGATTGTCTGAGCCCGGGCAATTTCCAATATCTAACTTCCAATGATGAACGCTATGAGAAGTTAGTGCCGAGGATGGGACTCGAACCCATACGCCCTTTGCAGGACACAGGATTTTAAGTCCTGTGCGTCTACCAATTCCGCCACCCCGGCGAAGAAATTGTCGATGTATGATTTCCGATTGTCGATGGTTCGACGCCTGCCGGCTGTTGTCGATCCACCAGGCAGGCACTCACCACAAGTTTGCGATTCCTGATTTCCGATTGGGATCTATCGCACATTCGGTTTAGGAATCATAGGTCACAATCGATCGGTTTAAAGTTAGCAAAGTTTGGAGGGGAAGGCAAGGAGGAAGAGGCTACCCCTTGGTGGGGCCGAGCTTGTTCTGTCAAGGAGTAAGTGCATCTTCAACTGCAATCTGTGACGAATCGGAAGGCCATCATTTTGCCAGGATCATCTTCTTCGTCTCCACGTATCCTCCTGCCTGCAATCGATAGAAGTAGATGCCGCTGGGAACGTTGGCCTTCCACCTCACGGCGTAGTACCCCGGTTCCTTCTTTTCATCCACTAGCGTGGTCACAAGTTGGCCGAGAGCGTTGAAGATCTTCAGCGAGACAGTTGACGCCTTCGGCAATTCGTAGTGAATCGTCGTGCTTGGATTGAAGGGGTTCGGATAGTTCTGCTCCAACGAGAAGGTTCTTGGGATCTCAGTAGCCTGGCCCTTCTCAATTCCTGTCGGTGTTCCGTTGAAATATAGATAGATTTTTGCCGTCCAGTCCCAGTTCGTTGTCTCGTCGTTCCTCTCGCTCAAAAACTCAGTGTGTACTTCCTCGGTCATGTGTTGTTGGTAGTCCAATCGACATACGCTGTTTTGCCATGAGAAGGTTTGCGTGACCACAGTCCTTGTTGTTTGGCCGAGCTCTGGCACCGTCTCGATGGTCGTGTAGGTAGTGTCCCTGCTCACATCCTGAACATTGCCACTAAGGGAGGTTTCCGGGTCAGGCGAGCCAACGGTGACGTAGTGGTGCGACCCGGACATAATGTCATAGTTGTCCTCCGTACTGATAGAGCTCCCCCATTGTTGGCATTTGATTTGTGTAAGGTGGAACGCATAACTGTTCTTATAAATTGCCAGCCCGAGTTCTGGGTTGGCGGTGCGCTCCGCCTTGGCCCCTGCGAAGTAATGATAATGGATGTCGGCTCCTCCGGCGGAATTGTGCCGTGATATTATCTGTTCCTGAAGATCATCCCTGGTCGCTGAGAAAACAAGACTCACCGGCGGGTGATCGCATTGAAACTGATTCAGCGGCACCCCCGGGTATGGCTTCACCCAGGCGGCAAAGAAAACGGTTTGTCGGATGTTCTCCTGATTGTCGTTCGACTCGTAATCCGACTGACGCCGTTCGTTCGTGTGCTGGGTAAACGTATAGTGCCCTTCAGCATACCACGCGTCATCCGGCTTTTTGATTTGGATGCCAGCAGGCTCGATCTCGACGCTAGCTCCCTCGCCGAGAGGGGTCACGTAGGAACATGTTCCCTGGATCACGCCAATTGTTGGAGTGGAGCCGGCTGTATAAAGAATATCTGCCGTCCCCTGGTTATCTGTCCTCACAGAAGTCTGATCCAATGTACCACCTTGAGCGGTAAACGCAATCGTCCGGTCGTTGAGAGGAGTGCCATCGCAATCCGTCATGGTGATGTGAACACTCGTGACTTCTTTGAGATCCAGAACAGTCTTTGAAGGTTTGATCACGATGGTGGGGGCTATGGCATATGGTTCCCCAGTCGCCCTTTTGTTTTTTTCATAGTCTGTCATTGCGTTGAAGGCTGGTCCGATTTGCTGTGCTGCGGCAGCTGCAACGGCATGAGGATCAAAGCCGGTCGAGAATGTCGACGAAACGGTTTTGACCTGCTCGTGAGTTCTCCCGGTTTCCAGCATAAGGCTAACAACATATCCACCGGATGTTTCTTGAATGATTGACCCAGTGATGAGGTAATCAGAGGAAGAGTCTCCGGCTGAGGGAAAGCTGAGGTTCCCCGTCACGAGTGAGAACAATGTCGGGCTTGTCTGAACAAACGAGGTATCGATCCCCTTTGCCGCGGACAAATAGGAGGGTTGAATGCAACTGCTTGTGGGATCACTCTTCGAAAGATAGTCGAACAGGGCTCCAGGTATCTGAAGGAGCTTGATGTAAAGCGCAATGGAATCGTGTGATGTCGTTGGGACTTTGATGCGAATATCATTGTCCAACACAATCAACGTTCTCTTACCGTAACTGTTGCAGTCTTGCGCAAGCGACATGTTATAGAATGAAAGGAACAGACAGAAGGACAGGAGGATCTTTTTCATGGGCACACCTTTGCGAACGATGGCACGGTGACTTGATGGGCAATTTTGCCAACGAGAATGTGTTCTTGAAATAGTACTGCCTTATAGGCGAAAGTGCAAGGTAGCTGGAGCATGCATCATCCGCATTTGTGATATTGCACATGATTCTAATTACGATCCATCCGCGCAATAGCCAGAAAGGCCCAGCGATTGCTGAGCCTTTCTGGTGATTCTTGCCTATTGTGAGCCTATTCGAGCACCACCATCTTCTTCGTCCCCACGAATCCTTGTGTTGAGCTTGACGAGGCATCTCCCGCCTGAAGCTGATAGAAGTAGATTCCGCTGGGGACGTTCGATGCATTCCACGCTGCTTGGTAGTATCCGGATTCCTTCCGTTCATCAACGAGCGTAGCCACGAGCTGACCCAGTGTGTTGTAAACCCGTAGCGACACATTTGCCGCCTTTGGTAATGAGTAGGTGATGGTCGTGCTTGGGTTGAAAGGATTCGGATAATTCTGTGCCAACGTGTATGCGGTCGGTAAAGCTGGCGATTGACCCGAGCTTCCGTTGACTCCGGCAATCCCCGTAGTCCTGGGGATAGATGGCCTTCCTGCGAGAATCCAGGCGGAGTAAAGAAGACTTGCGAACGAGTCCGTAGCACGTTGCATGACAACGTTTGTGAATCCACCCGCTTTTGCCCACAGAGCAGTATAATACTCAGCCGGCTCCTGTCCAGAACCGCTCCAACCTGAAACCCGTTTCGCGTTGTCATCCGCCTGGAAGATGGAATCGCAATATGAGTGCGATCGATAGATCATGTCAAAAGCAAAGTCCAGAGCATTCTCCACGTACGTGACCTGTCCCGCGCCTATGATGACCGATTGCTGGTACCTGTCCACCATCCCGCTCTCATATCGCGAGTGAATTCCACGATTGCCGGTGAGCTGACCATCGTAGTTCGTAGTGCAATGCAGCGGCTGATGTGCGTCTCCAATGTAGTGTCCGACATCGGCAGCGGTGGACCATGCTTTGTTCCATTCTCCCCTCAACATCTGTGCGGTAAGCGAATCCACAGCGGCAGCGATTGCCCACGGGAGCAAACCGTTCGTGGTGACCCGCTGCAATCCGTACTTCAGCACAAGAGAATCAAGCGAGTGGAGAACTGACCTCGATGAAAATTCCGGATAATCGTCGATGTCAATGAAGTGTTTGGGACTTTCACTCGGATCCTTCCCTTTCCGATTGTCTGCGTTGCTTGCAGAATCGGCCAGCATCGATGCACGCTGGATGAATCCCAGCATCTCAACCGGAAGTTCGAGTGCTCCACCCCTGTTAATGATCTTGTGTCCCGTCGATCCCCACCCGGTCAGTAAGAACACGACGAAAATCAATACAAACGCAAGCATCACGGCGTTGAATCGATACTTCAACAACTCACCGAAATCTGTCATTACTTATTAAGATTGTATGATAGGAAACTGGAGTTCTTGCTCACGAACATCCTGCCGCCGGAGTGAAAGGCCGAAAGAATGGCGAGAAAGTTAGCGGAGTTAACTGTGAGATGCAACAGAGAAAGAATGAGACAGTCTGATCATGATCCTTCACGAGACCCGAGTCGACGAACAAAGAAGCCAGACTCGCCTCCCGAATCTGGCTTCAGTCGAATCACAGTCACAAAGTCCTTATTTCATCAAGACCATTTTCTTCGCTGAAACAAAATTGCCGGCCCGAAGGCAATAGACATACACGCCGCTCGGGAGAGATGAGGCATCCCAGCGAACCCTGTACACTCCGGCCGGTCGCACCTCGTTCACAAGCGTGTTGATCTCTCTTCCGAGGACGTCGAACACTTTTAATGAAACAAACTCGAAACTTGAAACTCGAAACTCAATAGTCGTCGTTGGGTTGAACGGGTTCGCATAATTCTGACTCAGACTAAAATGCGTCGGTACCTCGGTCGATAGCCTTTCCACCGAGGTAATCATCTCTGACAACGGTCGTCTCCAGACACCCCCGCCTACCGTTCCCGCGAAAAGACTCGTGCCGGAGACGGCAAGGCACAGGACGTTTGCTTGCGTTAAGCCCGTGCTCACCGCAGTCCAACTTGTGCCGTTGTTGGAAGAAACAAAGACACCACCAGAAGTGCCGGCAAAGAGATTCGTACCGGACCCGCCAGAAATGGGAGAGACAGCAAAAGCATAAACGTAATTTGCTGTCGGCAAACCGCCATTGACTGCAGTCCAGCTTGCGCCGTTGTCGGTGGAAAGGAAGACTCCACCTATAGATGTTCCAGCAAAGAGATTCGTACTCGATCCGCCAGATGCGGGAGTGACCGCAAGAGCAGGGATGGTCGTGCTCGTCAAGCCGATATTGACAGCAGACCAACTTGTGCCGTTGTTGGTGGAAAGAAATACTCCGCCACGAGTCCCGGCAAAGAGATTCGTGCCGCCTGTCCCGCCACCCGCAGGCAAGACAGCAAGGGCATAGACAAACGTGTTCGCCAGGCCGGTATTCACCGCAGTCCAGCTTATGCCGTTGTTGGTTGAGAGGAAGACTCCGCCATTAAGTGTCCCGGCAAAGAGATTCGCGCCTGAAAAGGCAAGAGACCGTATGTTGGTGTTCGTCAAGCCGGTATTGACCGCAGCCCAGCTTGTGCCATTGTTCGCGGAAAGAAAAACACCACCGTTAAGAGTCCCGGCGAAGAGATTCGCGCCAGAGACGGCAAGAGCTTCGACGGAGGCGTTCGTCAAGCTGGTCGCAGGCCAGCTTGCGCCGTTGTTGGTGGAGAGAAAAACCCCAGCAGCAGTTCCGGCAAAG
>JBGPAN010000198.1:0-7327 GCA_041480785.1 Bacteroidota bacterium
CCCAGCATCAGTTGGTGCTCTCCGAGAAGATGGCTTCGCTCGGCCAGTTGACGGCAGGCATCGCCCATGAGATCAAGAATCCGCTGAATTTCATCACCAATTTTGCGGTGCTTTCAAAAGAACTGACTCATGAATTACGTCAGGAGCTGGCTCATGAAAAGAACCGCGTCGATCCGAAGCGGGCAATAGAGATCACCGAGATCCTCGATAATCTGGAACAGAATGTGCAGAAGATCGACGAGCATGGAAAACGGGCGGATAGCATTGTTCGCGGCATGTTGCTCCACTCGCGCGGCAAGGCAGGCGAACGACAGGACACCGACCTGAACGCCCTGCTCTCAGAATATACGAACCTTGCCTATTACGGCATGCGTGCTCAGGATCAGTCATTCAATGTGAAGATTGAAACCGATTTTGACCCAACCATCGGTAAGGTCAGCATCGTCCCCCAGGATCTCAGTCGTGCGTTCCTGAACATCGTCAACAACGCCTGCTATGCGGCGAATGACAAGCGCAGGTCCGCGACGAACGGCTTCAGCCCCACTGTCAAAGTAAGTGCCAAAAACCTTGGCAGCAAAGTCGAAATCCGGATACGCGACAACGGCAACGGAATACCGAAGGATGTTATGGACAAGATCTTCAATCCATTCTTCACCACGAAACCGGCAGGTGTCGGCACAGGCCTGGGGCTCTCGATCACCTATGACATTATCAGGGAAGAGCACAAAGGAGAAATTACGGTTAACACACAACCGGGAGAGTTCACCGAGTTTGTCATTGTCATACCGAAAGATTCGAACAAAGGAGATGTCGCATGATGAAGATAATGGTCGTCGACGACGAAAAGGATGTTGAGTTTCTCTTTCGGCAGGAATTCCGCAAGGAAATCAAACAGGGTCTTGTTGAACTGTGCTATGCATTCTCAGGTTCGGAGGCGCTGGAATACCTTGGAAGCCTCAACCCGCCTGACGTCGTCTGCATTCTCTCCGACATCAACATGCCGGGGATGACCGGCCTGGAATTGCTGAAAATCGTGAAAGATCGGTTCCCGCATATCAAAGTCTCGATGATCACCGCGTATGGTGATGAATACAACTACAACACAGCGATGAGCACCGGCGCGGAGCACTATTTCACCAAGCCAATTGACTTCATCAAAGTCAAAAAAGAAATCTTTGATGTCTCTGCGGCATAGCGAGCTCAGCCTGACCAGAATACGCTCACACTCGTGAACGATTGGTTGCTGAAATCCAAATGACAGTCGTTTCAAACAATACTTAAGGAGTCCCGAATGTCGCATAAGATTCTCGTTGTCGATGATGAACCGGATTTGGAATTGCTGATCAAGCAGAAGTTCAGAAAGGAAATCAAGGACGAGAGCTTCCAGTTTGTATTCGCTCACAACGGCGTCCAGGCCCTGGAAAGGCTCGAGGAGCATGATGATGTCTCCGTCGTCCTCTCTGACATCAATATGCCGGAGATGGATGGACTCACACTTCTCCAGAAGCTCAATGAGTTGAACAATCCGTTGCTGAAATCGGTCATCGTCTCGGCGTACGGCGACATGGAGAACATACGGACGGCGATGAATCGAGGCGCTTTCGACTTTTTGACAAAGCCCATTGATTTCAACGATTTGGATCTCACTGTCCGCAAGACCATGCAACATCTCGAAGTGATCAAGAGCGCACTCAAATCACGCGATGAGCTTGTGGCTGTGCAGCGTGACCTCACCACCGCTGCCCGCATCCAACAATCCTTGCTGCCAAGCGTTTTCCCTCCGTTCCCTAAACGGAGCGAATTCGAAATACACGCGGAAATGATCACGGCAAAAAACGTGGGGGGTGATTTCTACGATTTCTACTTCCTTGACGATGATCGTCTTGCGTTTGCCATTGGAGATGTTTCCGGAAAAGGGATCCCGGCGGCAATCTATATGGCGGTGTGCCGGACACTCCTAAAAGCAACCGCGCACCAGGTCGCTCACCCCGGTGAAGTGCTGCGCAGGGTGAACGTTTTGCTCATCCCTGAGAGCGAAGCGTCGACATTTGTCACGATTTTCTACGGCATCCTGAATACCCGAACCGGCGAGGTGCAGTACAGCAACGGAGGTCACAACTCCCCGATGCTCGTGCGGCGCTCAGGGGAAGTCGAACAGCTGCCCATGACAGACGGCTTCCTGGTGGGAAAGATCGAGCACCAGGACTATGATGCAAAGAAAATCCAGCTCCAAGAAGGAGACACTCTTTTTCTCTACACTGACGGCGTGACCGAGGCGATGGACTCCGACATGAACATGTTCGAGGAAGAACGACTGACTTCGTATCTCAAGAAATCAAACGGCTCATCAACACGGGAACTCGCAAGGGGGAGCATAGCAGACCTCAAGGCCTTCGCCGGCAACGCCCCTCAATCCGATGATATTACCGTGTTGATTCTTCGCTATCTTGGCAGGAATCCCTCCTAACATCATCCCATTTGTTCGAAATTCGGGACGAATTTTCCCCTCTTTGCGCCCAGGGTCGACTCCGAACTTGATTGGCTCGTTTGAGTTACCGATATTCCTCTAGGAGGTTGCTGAAAAGGCCCGTCATCGACTGTCCGACGGACCCCTTTGGGGAAGTCGACGCCTTTGAAAGCGCGAAACCCTACGGGTTTGGCAAACATTGAGCCGTCCGATTTACCGGATGGCGAGGCAAAACCGTTTTTCCGCAAGCTGCTAGTGCAACCGAAGAAAGCAGATTTGTTCTGAGGTCATAGCATCCTCTGGCAGAGGTAGATCAAGATGGGTAATGAAGACATTCTGACCGAACACAGAATCGACACAGTCCTCATCGTCGATGATGAGCCAGCTCTTCGATCAGTGCTCGGGAAAATGCTGATCGATGAGGGATGCAGGGTTCTCACAGCAGCCGATGGAACTGAGGCGCAAGCTATCCTCCGGGCACATCCAGAACCCATCAGCGTCGTCATTCTTGATTGGATGATGCCGCAGATGAGCGGCATCGAGTTGCTTCGTTGGATGAAGAAACAGTCTCGCATCGAACATATCCCCGTGATCATGCTGACCGCCCTCGACGACCCCGAACGGGTCAAAGAAGGGATCGATGCGGGAGCATTCTACTATCTCGTCAAACCATTTCAGAGGCCTCTCCTCCAGTCAATTCTCCGAGCCGCGGTCAGTGACTACCACAACACGCGCCAGCTTCTTGAAAAACTGAAGCAGTGTGCCCGGCCCCTCGCATTCATGGATGAGGGAACATTCCGATTCAGCACGCTTGCAGAAGCCGAACAACTTTCCGTCATGATTGCCAGTGCAACTCCGGAACCCGAGCACGCTATGGTCATCGCAGAATTGCTCCTGAACGCCGTGGAGCACGGAAATCTGGGGATCACGTACGAGGACAAAGGGAGACTCGTCGCGGACAACACATGGAATGAGGAAATCGACCGGCGGCTTGCACTCCCGGAAAACAAAAGTAAATTCGCGATCGTACGGATGCGAAGAGATGGGAAGAACTTGCAGGTCGAAATCGAAGACCAGGGCCCTGGATTCGACTATGAACGCTACATGCAAATCGACGAAAGCAGACTTTTTGACAATCACGGTCGGGGAATCGCCATCGCCCGATCAGCCCTCAACGTGGAATTCGTCCAGCCCGGGAACAAGGTTGTCGTGACAATACCCATGGACATCACCTGACGACCGCGTTCAATCTCGTGTCTGAAACCCCCGTCTGCACCGAGCGACAGGGATTTTTGTTGTTCCGATATCCCCCCTTGAGTGACACCGTTGCGAATGGATTTCCCGTTTCACTCCGGTGTATACTGTTCGATCGCTTCCAGAAGGAGCTTTCGGGCCGTCCGGTAGACGGCAATATCCTTGCTGAACCTGTCGAAAGCCTGAAATGTCCGCGCGATGATCTCTTGCGCGCGGGCTGCATCATGTGATTTCAGCTGAGCGAGAAGTTCGTAGTCTTCCATTCCAATCCGATGAGATTCAAACCTGTGGCTTGAGAGAGGGCCATCTCGCATCGGATAGAGAATGTGTGAGTCGCCGGCTGGAAGAAACTGTCCCTCAATGTGCGGCCGGACGAGCACCTCGAATGGCTTGTCCGTGTGGAAATTCAAACCCCAGTGCAGGAACCCTTGCAGGTCATATTTCGCGCAGGCCCATCCGATGTAGACCTGCCGTAGTCGCTCCTGATCAACGAGTCGATTCAACCATGGGCCGCCAGGGGCGAGGCAGGTGTACACCCACACCTTGTCGCCGGCTGCCTTTCGTTGATTAAAGAAATCCTGATTGGCCTGATATTCTTGAACCTGCGGGCACCAGACATCGACAACGCCGCTCAACTTTACCGTCATCGTTGCTTCCAGGATCTTGAGATCAGGTTTCAGCCCTCGCAGCATGGCAGCGATCTCTTTGTAGCGATCGACGAACTCATCTGTCGGCTCATCAAAGATCCCCTGCAACCACTGTCCATCCCACCGGTTCTCTTTCATGACTGCAATGATCCGCAGCGCCATTTGCGAAAGCATTCGCTTGGCCTTCTCGGAGACTGCGTCAACTTCTTTTCCATCTGCTGCCTGAACAGTCAGGAGCATATCGCTGGATGACCAATTCCGACGGCCGGCGATGGGAGAACCATGAATAGTCTTGAATCCGGCATGGAGAAACACCCGGATGTATCGCTCAAGGAGATCACGACGAAATGTCGAGACATTTCCCGCGCTGTCGAATGTGAAGTAATCTCTCCAGATGAACCAGAAGGTGTTCTGCCTGCCTTTGGCCATTGTCTGCGCATACTTCGAGAGCATGTCCCAGAATGGTTCGCTCCACTTCTCCACACCGTGAGCACTGCAAATGTTGTCGATGTTATGCCAATTGATATAGGAAATGGTGGATCGGTTCACTGGAGGAACCAACGCACGATGAACAATCACGACGAATTCCAGAACCTCGACATGATCGCCAAAATCGAGCCTGATGTGTTGAATGTACTCTCCCTGGGATGAAGTCGAATCGATCGGAATCTCGAGCCGCAGGGCCATGGACGTGGAGTCGGCCACAATCGGCGAGGTGACAGGCCGGAATGGATCGAAGATCCGAAAGGGCGCCTTCCTGATAACGTATGGATTCGCCATGCCGCTGTATTTCTCCGTGTTGCGGTCGAGCCCCGTGTTTTCAGTGACAGGAACATCAATCATCCGGTACCATCGTGCACCGGACGTCCGCTGACCACGATCATCCAACACGGTGAGGCTGATCTTTTCTGTCCCCTGAAGCCCAGTCACCATCAAATGAGCGCTAGCGATCGTGTTCCTTGCCGCATCCACAGAAAGCCGCGTGACGGGATGATCCAGTTTTGTATCGGGGTAGAGCTCTTGCAGCTCATCGAACAACCCAACGACGGGTCGAGCCCTGGACGTCGATTGCTGAATCACTTCGCCCGCAACAACCCGCGACGTGAGGAGACAACTCATCGCCATGAGCACAATGAATACAAACTGCGGCTTCATCGATCACCTCATGAGTGAATTCATTTCTTAAGAACATCAAGGAGAGCCTTCAACGGAGGAAGGCCGTATCCCTTGTCGTGACTCCAGAGGACGACGCCATTTTCATCGAGGAGGATCACCCGACAATTTCGCGGAACTTCGGTCCCTGTCCATTGCGCAATCTTTCCGCCATCTGACCCGTAGACGGTAACAACATCTTTCCAGGATTCCTTCGGGATGCCGCTCCGCATCCCTTTGTCGATCGACTCTTTGAACAACGATGGGAGCAGTCCCGGGATGGTGGGCACTTCGTATATCGGCGGCAGAGCCAAGTCTGCCGTGAAGAAGCCAATTCCCCAGCGGTCAACATCGAATTGTGTCTCCTGCACATATCCGATGACCAGTATGACCTTCTTGCCTTTGAAATGATCGGGGAAGGTAATCTCATCTCCGCTCAGTGACTTGCCGCGAACGCTGGGGAATTGCTCCCCGACAATGCTTCTATTTGGATACGTGGTTCCACAACCTGAAAGAAACCCAATTCCAAAGGCTGTGACAACGAGACGTGTGATAGCCGATTTCATTTTCACAAGGATCCTTTCCTATGAAAGGGTTCGTTGAAAAGTCTAACCGACAACCGTCCATTCTACCGGCGTCCACCTGCCAATCGGCTCGCGGCCGGCAGACGACGCAAAGAATACATAGCCCACACGCCTGCGAGCGGACCGATCGACAGAAACGTGAATGCCCACCTCCAGCTCACCCACTCGACCAACGTAGGGATGAATCGAATCGTGACCATTGTCAGCAGAAATCCAAGACACGTTTGAAGAGTGAGAGCAGTTCCGACATACTCTGCCTGACACAATTCGCTCACACAGGCCGAGAACTGTGCTGAGTCTGCGACGACAGCAATCCCCCAAATGAGACAGATGAATGCCAGCACCGCAGGGTTGCCTCCATAGAACACGCCAACGAGGAGAGCACACGTGCCGCTGACCACCATCGAGACAATCGTAATTGTCGTTCGGCCATAGCGGTCAGCCAGGAATCCAGCCAACACACTACCGAATCCGCCGGCAGCGATCACCATGAACGCTACTACACCAACCCATACAGGCTCGACGGAGACAAGCTGAAAGCTTGAGAGAAGGAACACTGGCAACCAAGCCCACATTGCATAGAGTTCCCACATATGTCCCAAGTACCCCAGATTCGCCAGCGCAAGATCGCGTTGGCGCACGATTTTGACGGCGTACCGCCAGTTGATCTGCGGAGGCGCGGAGCGATACGGCCCTTCTTTCACGAAGAAGAACGTGACCGTCCCTCCAATCGCGCCGAGGCATGCCGAGAGATACAGAACGGACTTCCAGTCCCCCACACCGCCTAATGCGTTGATAAGATGTGGCGTTGCTGATCCAACGGTCAAAGCTCCCACGAGTAAGCCGATTCCCAGACCTCTGTCTTCCCTTGTCCAGGTGGCCATGATCTTCATACCAACGGGATAGACTCCAGCTAGAAACATGCCAGTCAGGAATCGCAGGAACAAGGCAATCGTCACGTCGTTGGTGAGAGATGCAATGAGGGCGGTGGCAATTGAAGCGAGGAAGGATGAAAAAGCGAACAACCGCTGGCCGGGGAAATAATCGGCAAGATTCAGCAGCGACGATCCAAAGGTCCCAATGACAAACCCGATTTGAACCGACATCGTGAACCACGCGACATCCGCGCCCGTGAGTTTCCAGCTGGCAGTAAGCGCCGGCACAACGGCGGTGGCAGAAAACCAGACAGACATCCCAAGCAGCTCTGCCACACACAGAACAAC
>JBGPAN010000199.1:0-7307 GCA_041480785.1 Bacteroidota bacterium
CCCTTGGTTGCTCAACTTCCGGATCGGGTCCATCCGTTTTCGCAATAGCTTCCTCCATGCAGAAGGCTCGTGCCATCGGTACGACGATGGCGAAAGGGTTCCGTCTGGCTGCTAACGTCCAAAGCAGTGTTTACATCTCCCGCACGAACGGGATCGGCGCCCGAATTGTCTGGAGAAAAGGCACATGAAATTTCGGTCTCTTCTCAACGATCATTCGCTTGTGAGTTTTCGTGAAGCCTTGTTCCGTGGTATTGCACCTGATGGGAGTTTGTACGTTCCCGAGTCAATCCCGGCGTTGTCCGTAAGAGCAATGGACTTTGATGCAACACACAGTCTCTCCCGCGTCGCCGCTCAGGTGCTGAATGCATACATAGAAGAAATCCCTTCCGAACAAATCCAGAAGATGGCCGATCAGGCATTTAGTTTTCCTATCCCACTCGTCAAGCTCGAAGACGATCTCTACCTGCTTGAACTGTTCCACGGTCCAACCCTTGCGTTCAAAGATGTCGGTGCGCGTTTCATGGCTTCTGCGCTCTCCTATTTCCTCGAACAAGAACAGCGGAAGCTTACTATTGCCGTCGCAACCTCCGGGGACACCGGAAGCGCAGTGGCACAAGGGTTTTGGAATATTCCTCACATTTCTGTCTTCGTGCTCTACCCCTCCGGTAAGGTCAGCACACTTCAGGAACAGCAGATTACGACTGTTGGTGGAAATATCCACGCCATCGAAGTAGAAGGTACCTTTGATGATTGCCAGCACCTCGTGAAAACGGCACTGGCTGACCAGGAACTTGTCCGTGCCTGCAACCTCACGACAGCAAACTCCATCAACCTCGGCAGGCTTATTCCGCAGATTACATATTATGTCTGGGGCTTGCTGGAGCTTCAACGACGAGCGGGGCGATCTCCGAACCAGGAGCTCGCTGCCGATGTATGTGTTCCGAGTGGGAACTTTGGAAATCTCACGGCAGCGGCGTATGCCAAACGCATGGGGGTTCCGATTGCGCTACTAATTTCAGCGTCGAATGCAAACGAGGTTGTCCCTGAATTTTTCCGCACCGGCTCCTTCAGACCCCGGCCTTCGATGCAGACTTTTTCCAATGCAATGGACGTTGGCAATCCAAGCAACTTCGTACGTCTTCAAGCTCTCTACGGGTACAATTTCGACGCAATGAAAAACGACATCGCATCAACGAGCGTCTCGGACGACGAAACCCTTGTCGAAATGCGCCGCACGTACGATCAATCGGGCACCATTCTCGATCCCCACACGGCCGTTGGTGTCGCGGCAACACGAAAGCTCAAGACGGCACATTCCTCTTCCAGGCCAACCATCGTCGTGGGAACTGCACACCCGGCGAAGTTCCCCGATGTGGTTGCAGAGGCGCTGCACATAACGATACCGCTTCCGAAACAATTGCAAATGGCGCTGCAGCGCGTAAAGCAGAGCACAAAGATTCCACCAGACTATGATCAGGTAAGACGACTCTTGCTGGTGTGAAGTGCGCGTCGGCACGTTGCAATTCGGTTGATTTCTCAATACGTTTCGCGCACAAGGCTTACAAAGGTTTTTATGGAACATTATGTTCGATCCGCTTTCGCTCTTCTCGTTCTGCTTCTCCTGCAGACGACCTTTGTCCCGTTCCTTTCCATCAACGGATTCTTGCCGGACGTGTTGTTGATTTGGGTCGTGTACATTGCGGTGACGCGTGGCCAGCTAGAGGCCACCATCACCGGTTTTGCGGTCGGGCTTCTGCAGGATGTCGTCGCAATTCAGTTTTTCGGTTTGAGTGCTCTCACCAAGACGCTCGCGGGATTTGTCGCCGGCTACTTTTTCAACGAAAATATTACGGACCAGACCCTCGGATCCTACCGATTTCTTCTGATCACTCTTCTTTCGTCATTTGTTCACAATATTCTTTACTATGGCATTTTCCTGCAGGGTATCCAGGACGCGTTGTTCACAACGATGATCGAGTTTAGTGTCGCTACCAGCCTTTACACGGTACTAATAGGCGTATTTCCGATGTTCACCTTTGTGCGAAAGTATCGATTCTCTCAATCTTTATGATCCACGACGAATCCTTTGGATCGCCGGAGCGGCGAAGAACACTGACCGTTGTTGTCCTGTTGATGTTTGTCTTACTCATGCTCCGGTTGTACCAACTTCAACTTCTGTTTCACGTCGAACTCGACAAGAAGTCGGAGGAGAACAGTGTGCGCGCGTTGACAAAGGATCCTGTCCGGGGATATATGTACGATCGCTACGGAAGGCTCCTGGTCGACGTTGGTCCATCGTACTCCGTGACGCTCGTTCCGGCGGAATTCGAAAAGCAGAGCACCGGACTTCTCTCCTCCATTCTACAAATGGAACCCAAGGTCCTCGAGGATCGAATTGCCCGGGCACGCACCTATTCTCCGTTTCTCCCCGCCCGTATGAAGCGGGATGTCGATATGAAAACCCTTGCGGCCATCGAAGAACACCTTCCCGTGCTTACGGGAGTGAGTTATCAAGTGGAGTCCAAGCGGATTTATCCAACTCTCGCGCGAGCTTCTCACTTGCTTGGATATCGACGCGAAATTTCAGATGCACAGCTATCGACAGCGAGCGACTATTATCGTCCAGGGGATCTTGTCGGTGTTGCTGGTCTCGAGGCCCACTATGAATCAAGCCTGAGGGGTCAGCGTGGATTTGAATATGTCTCCGTGAATTCAAAGGGGCAGATCATAGGGAGTTTTGAAGATGGAAGGCGTGACAAAATCGCCAAGGAAGGTTTTGATCTCCTCCTGAGCATCGATGGCGGCCTCCAGGCCTTCGCGGAATCGCTGATGACAAACTACAGCGGTGCCCTGGTCGCCATGGATCCAAGCGACGGCGGCATCCTTGCCTTTGTCAGCAAACCCGACTACGATCCCTCCATCATGAGCGGTGTGACACCTGCGGATCTCTGGGCTGAGCTTCAATCCAATTCCGAAAAGCCTCTGTTCAATCGTGCGAGTCTTACACGGTATCCGCCTGGATCTGCATTCAAGATGGTACTCGCCGCGGCAGCTCTGCAGGAAGGAATTATTGACGAGAATTACCGGATCAACTGCAGTGGTGGATTCCGCTTTGGAAACAGAACCTTCACGGACCTTCACGTTCACGGCTCTGTGAACGTTGTTGAGGCCATTCAAAGATCGTGCAACGTGTTCTTCTATCAACTCATGTTGAAGGTTGGGTTCGACAAGTGGAATGAATACGGTCGGCGATTCGGTTTTGGGCAGGCAACCAACACGGATACAGGCGAAGAAACGACGGGACTGTTGCCTTCAGCTGAGTACTATGATAGCCGGTACGGCAAAGGCAAATGGACCCAGGGATTTCTTATCAGCCTTGCGATCGGTCAGGGAGAGGTTGGCGTTTCGCCGCTTCAAATGGCCCGGTATGCGGCGGCGCTGGCAAATGGTGGAATTGTGTACCGCCCGCATGCAGTCGAATTCATCCGGAACAAGGAGACCAACAAAGTTGATCCTGTCCGCCATGACTCTACACTCGTCGGTCTCTCCCCACACGTCATGGGCCTCATTCGGGAGGGAATGCAACGCGTCGTCCAAGCTCCTGGCGGCACAGGCGGAATGGCAAGAATTCACGGTGTCATCTCCGCCGGAAAAACCGGCACCGCACAGAATCCACACGGAAAGGATCATGCGTGGTACATCGGATTCGCTCCTTTCGACAATCCGAAGATTGCGGTCGCTGTGCTGCTGGAGAATTCAGGATTTGGAGGAGCGAAAGCAGCGCCCATCGCCGGACTTGTCACGGAAAGGTATCTTTACGGACAACTCATACGTAACGTGCCGAAAGCTGCGCCGGCGAAGAAGGGTGCTCCAAAGACAATCACACAAGTTGTACAGTAATCAAGCGTTGCTCAAGAAGAAGACTGAACTTGTGATAACCTATGCTTGAGTATCTCAAAGAGTATTTTGATTATCGGGCTTTGCTGATTTGCCTCGGCCTTGTTGTTGTCGGCTTGCTGTCAGTCTACAGCGCAACGTACGATGTAGGTGCCGCGGCCGCATTCGATAAGCAGCTCGTGTGGGCCGGCATCGGTCTCGTGGCGCTTGTGGTCGCGGCAATCTTCCCACTGAAGGCACTCCAAAGGATTTCGCTGCCCCTCTATATTGTTATGCTTGGTGTCTTGCTTGTAATTCTTGTGATTGGTCACACGGTGGCGGGTTCGAAAAGCTGGATCGGTGTCGCCAGAGGATTCGGCGGTCAGCCGTCAGAGTTCGCGAAAGTTACGACGGTGTTAGCCCTTGCTGCCTTTCTCGCGCGGACGGCCATTTCACTTTCAAATCCCAAGCATCTCATTCTGGCGATCGGCATCGTTGCTCTGCCCATGGGGCTTGTCCTTGCCGAGCCAGACCTGGGTACCTCTGTTGTCTTTTTCCTGATGCTTTTGCCGGTACTCTATTGGGCCGGTGCCTCCAACTTCGTGCTGGCGGCAATTCTTGCACCGCTTATTGCCGCGGCCGGGGCACTTTTCGGAACACTCGTGTTCCTTGTCTCCTTGGTGATCAGTGGTGCGTTGCTCTATGCCGCACGCCAAAATCGCTTTGCGGCTGCGGTTGCTTTTGCTCTGACGCTCGCCATTGGACTATCCGTGCAGGCGGTGTACGAACGGCTCCCCGCATACCAGCAGAAGCGCATCTCAACATACATGAATCCGGCCTCCGACCAAAAAGGTGCGGGCTACAACGTCTATCAATCGAAGGTTGCCATTGGCTCGGGTGGGTTCTTCGGAAAAGGATATCTGCAGGGAACACAAACACAGTTAAATTTCATTCCGGAGCAATGGACGGATTTTATCTTTTGTGTTTTGGGTGAGGAGTTTGGCTTCGTTGGCGCATCGATTGTGATTGGGCTCTTCACTGGACTCTTGCTTCACGGGGTCAACGTCGCGGGGGTGTCGAAGAACAAATTTGCGAGTGTCGCATCCATCGGGATCACTGGCATTTTTGGCGTTCATGTACTCATCAATGTCGGCATGTCTATGGGGCTTCTCCCCGTTATTGGCATTCCTCTCCCGTTCCTCAGTTACGGCGGGTCTGCTCTCGTTGCGAATATGGCGATGGTTGGTCTGTTGATGAATTTCTATTCCAACAGGAAAGAACACTAGGTGTTTCTTGGCGCGTTTGGCTGCCCTGGTTCTTTTGCCAACATCCTTTCGTTGAAACTCACCCCTCTTTTTAGTATCCTGATTTCACTTCACGAACAGTTGGAATTGAAATATGTCAGTGGATTCATTTTTTCTTCTCATCGGGGGCGGCGTTGTAACGGGCACCCTCGGGGCTATGCTTGGACTCGGAGGCGGCGTGTTTCTCACCCCATTTCTTGTCCTTGTGTTTAACCTGCCCATGCACCAGGCCATTGCTACCAGCATTCTCGCTGTTATTGCCACATCAAGCGCGGGCGCTGCGATGAATGTGGAACGCCGGATCGTTAATCTCCGGCTTGGTATGACGCTAGAGGTCGCCACCGTGATTGGCGCCATCTTTGGCGGCTTGACAGCGAACGTCTTGAGTGGTGAGGTCCTTTCAAGAGCCTTTGCGGTGCTTCTTCTCTGTGTTTCGTTCATGATGCTGTGGAGAATGAAACATTCTCGGGGAATCTCCACCCCAATAGAGGCGGGAGCTTTTCCTGCAAGCTTCAAAGATGAAGCTGCGGGTGAGGTTGTTTCCTATTCTGTTGCACGCGTACCCTGGGTGATGGGTGTTTCGCTCATCGCAGGCAATATTTCGGGCCTTCTCGGTGTCGGCGGGGGAATCTTCAAGGTCCCGGCAATGAACTTGATCTCGGGAATGCCGCTCAAGGCGGCAACCGCAACAAGTAACTTCATGATCGGTGTCACTGCGGCGGCAAGCGCTTTCATCTACTTTGCACACGGACACCTGAATCCACTCATTGCGTCACCTGCTGTGCTCGGCGTACTCATGGGATCCTTTCTTGGTGTTCGAATCAACCGCCGGATCAAAGGTGCCTCTCTGACCTGGATTTTCGCGGCAGTGTTGTTCGTCATTTCTCTCAAGATGTTTTGGCGATAGAACTTTTACGAAAAATCTATGATGCTTTCGGAATCCGCGGTAGATCGTCATATTGTTGAGCGTTGGATCAGCTGGACTCTGAGGATTGGTGTTTGGGGGAGCGCAACCCTGATGGCGCTCGGCCTTGTCCTTGCGTGGTTTTCCTCCGGCACACTCCGCCTTCCCAGCGAAAACCCCCGTCCGGCCGATGTTCTTCACAGTCTACTGTCCGGATCGCTCGACCCTGTCATGTTGATGTTCGCCGGTCTTCTCTTTCTCATGTTGACCCCGTTTCTTCGTGTTCTTACGGCGGCTGTTGGCTTCGCGGCTGAAAAAGATCGGACGTTTGTTATTGTTGCTCTCGTTGTCTTCGCAATGTTGCTTGCAGAGCTCGTTTTCTCGCTCCAATAGACGACACACCATGAACACGTTGTTGCACCCACAACTGGATACTATCGCCCAGAACGCTACCGAAAGAATTTCCCAATGAAATTTCTTGAGAAGCTCCAGAAGGTTCAGCGCAAAAACCGCTCCCTGCTCTGTGTCGGTCTCGACACGGATCCTGCAAAACTGCCGAGCCACTTTGGCACTTCGAAGGGCGCTGTAGCACAGTTCAATCGGGCGATCATTGAAGCAACAAGCGATCTGGTGTGTGCATACAAACTCAACCTTGCTTTCTACGAGTCGCTCGGCGAGCGGGGTTGGCGGATTCTCAAGGAGACGCTCTCTGTGATTCCGCAACACATCATTACAATTGGCGATGGAAAGCGGGGGGACATCGGTAATACGGCCGAACAGTATGCACGCGCGCTGTATGATGGTCTCGGTTTCGATGCTGCTACGGTTACCCCCTACATGGGATTTGATTCTGTCGAACCCTTTATCCGAAACGATCGCAACTGCGCGTTTGTGCTGGCACTGACGTCGAACGAAGGCTCCAACGACTTTCAGCGGCTCAACATCGGAGGACGTCCGTTGTATGAGCGAATCGTGCAGGCCACCGTGAAGTGGAACACCAAGAAGAATCTCGGCCTTGTCGTTGGAGCTACTCACCCCAAAGAATTGCAGCCCATCCGTAAACTCGCCCCGACTCTGCCAATTCTGATCCCCGGTATTGGAAAACAGGGGGGCGATCTTGAGTCTGCGGTTCGGTTTGGTACCGACAAAAACGGAAGGCTCGCTATCATCAACGCCAGCCGCAGTGTTCTCTACGCTTCAACCGGCAAAGACTTCGCCACAGC
>JBGPAN010000200.1:0-7300 GCA_041480785.1 Bacteroidota bacterium
CATCAACGCCAACCCGCTCGTCGCCGGCTCGTCGATTGCGTTGAGTGTCGACGGACCCGGATCGGGCCAGTTGGAGTTGTCAGGAGATGTGAACAAGACTCTTCTGGATTTGGCTGATCCGAGCACGACACTCTTTACGGTGACGGTGCGCGACAAGATGCTACGCGGACCCGCGGGTCAGATCACGTTCCATTTGAGCGTTACGAGTCCGAACGGGAATGCGGCAGCGAACTTCAATGGCATTGTTCTTCAGGACACCAGCAGTGTTCCGCCTGTCGTCACACCGCCGACAACTGGTTATGCATCGAATCTGACGGTCGCTTCAATTACAAGTCCTCAGGTTTCTGTGAGGGGGACTGGAGCGAACGAAACAGCGAGATTGACATTTATAGCCAAGGACTCTGTCGGAAATCCGATTGAGATACGCCGTCGGGCGTATGTTACATTCGCCATAACTCCGACAGGTGGGGTTGGAGGTGGGGAGTTCCTGTCTCCGATAGCTGATTCCACGGATGCCGGTGGGCAGGTTAGCACAACGTTTAGTGCAGGGACAAGGTCCGGTGTGCTTCAGGTGGTCGCACAAGCCATCGTTGCCGGTCGAACGCTGACATCTTCTCCCGTAAGGCTTACGATTTCGGGTGGGCTGCCCGATTCGAATAGTTTCAGCGTGTCTCTATCGCAGGTGAACATGCCGGGCCTCATCAAGGCAGGAGTGCTGGGCTCGGTGACCGCACAAATCGGCGACAAGTTTGGCAACCCGGTTCAACCCGGAACGGCATTGTACTTCAGCACGTCAGGCGGACTCATCCAGCCTACTGCTACGACGAACGATGCCGGCCAGGCAACTGCCTCCATCCAGGGCGGCAATCCTGCGCCAAATGAACCAACACTCGGCGGACCTGGGCACGGTTATATCACGGTCCAAACAGTGGGTGAGAACGGCGTCTCAGTAAAGAGGCGAGCCCACTTCCTGTTCTCTGGTGAAACACGGATCGTCACCCCGTCAACGAATGTGCTGGTTCCGGACAGCGGGGCGGCCACATTCCAGTATCGAGTTCAGGACATCAACGGCAATCCATTGGTTGCCGGGACCACAGTCGCTTTGACTGTCGATGGTCCTGGTTCTGGTCAACTGGAGCTATCAGGAGACGTCACGAGAACATTGCTGGACAGCGAAGATCCCGCCACGACGCTCTTTACAGCCACAGTTCGGGACAAGCAGCTCAAGGGTCCCGCGGGTCAGATTACATTCCATTTGAGCGTGACGAGTCTGAACGGGAATGCGACAGCTAACTTTGGTGGAATTGTTCTTCAGGACACAACGTCTGTTCCGCCTATCCTCGTGTCACCACCGACATCTGGTTATGCATCGAACCTGACTCTCGTTTCGATTACGAGTCCACAGGTGTCTGTGAGCGGCACTGGTGCGAACGAAACGGCGAGACTGACGTTCATAGCGAGAGACTCAGTCGGAAATCCAATTGAGATACGCCGCCGTGCATATGTTACGTTCGCCCTGACTCCAATAGGTGGTGTTGGCGGTGGGGAGTTCTTGTATCCGGCTGCCGATTCCACTGATGGCAACGGTCAAGTTGCTACGACATTCAGTGCAGGGTCACGTTCTGGTGTTCTGCAGGTGTTTGCAAAGGCGATCGTCAGCGGTCGGACGATTACATCATCCCCGATCAGGCTCACAATATCTGGCGGGCTTCCCGATTCCAATAGTTTCACTGCGGTCCTCTCGAAGCAAAACATGCCAGGCCTTGTGGTGCTAGGGCCGCTGGGCACAGTGAGCGTGCTGGTCGGTGACAAGTTCGGCAACCCTGCACAGCAAGGTACGGCGTTGTACTTCAGCACATCGGGAGGTATCATTGAGCCAATTGTGCTGACGGACGGCAATGGTGAGGGAACCGTAGCGTTGAAGGGGGGCAACCCTGCTCCGAATGAGCCCAGTTTGGGCGGCCCAGGATTTGGCTTCATCACAGTCCACACGGTGGGTGAGAATGGTGTGTCGATTCAGAAGAAGATTCCATTCCTCTTCTCCGGTGCCCCAAGGGTCACATTGGTCAATGTGCCGAATGACACTGTCAAGATCTTTGATGGCGCGTCAGTCGATATCGATTACACAGTAGCCGATGTCAACGGCAACCCCGTCTCCTCAGGTCACAACATTTCTGTGGGAGTCTCTGGTCAGGGAGGCTCGGGAGTGACTCTTTCCGGAGATGTCAATGTCAATACTCCGGACACTCAGGACAAAGTCAATTTCACCCACTATCGTTTCCGAGCTTCAGATGCAATCACAAACGGAGGAGCCAGCGGTGATCTGGTATTCACAATAACCGTAAGTGGGCCGTCTGGCTCATTTGTCCAGAAGTTCTATGGCGTGTTGTACTCGCCACAAGTGACCACGACAGTGCCTCCGTCTGCCCGAAAGCCTTCGCAGATAGCCTACATCGGGCTGACCACTGGAGATATCTATGTTGCAGGTGTCGGTAACACGGAGAACGCTGTGATCACATACGAAGTACGCGATTCGCTGGGCGTCCCGATCGACCAGAAGCAGCGGGTCCAGGCGTTTTTCAATCTGGCGTTCCAACCCAATAGCTACACAGGCGGGGGAACTCCTCCAACAGTGATTCCGGGTTCGGATAGCACGGACAATAACGGCAGACTTCGTGCGTCGATTGTGAGTGGCACGCAAGCCGGAATAATAACAATTGTGACCAGCATAGTATTGCCGGGCGGTCAGGTGGTTCAGTCGTTGCCAGTGAAACTGACAGTTCACGCGGGATTCGCTGATCAGGGGCACTTCACGTTGATTCCGAGCAGGTACGTATTCCCTGGACCTGGCGCGAGCCCCGGGTTTACAGTTGCAGTGGGTGATACGTTCAGCAACCCGGTTCAGGCTGGCACGGCGATCTACTTCAATTCGCAATCTGGTATAATGGCGACGGGCAATACATCGGGTGGAACGTATACCGACGCTGTCGGATTTGCCGGGGCTAGCCTCTACACGGTCAATCCGCTGCCATATGGCAACTATATCAATAATGCTCTCTACAAGTATATTCCTGGACCGGCCGATCCATACTATTTCCAAATGGGCGGCCCTGGAGTCCTGCGATCTGGATATACCTGGGTATGGGCTACGACGCAAGGAAAAGGCGGGAAGAGAGTTGCAGACAGCGTGCTGACAGTCTGGAACGCTGCACCGATCATCATTACGGGAATCCCAGCTGCCGTGATAATTCCAAGGGGCTCGACCTCTGCGCCTATCAGCATAACGGTCAAGGATGCCAACGGCAATCCGCTTTGCGACGGGACAACGATTTCGGCAAGCGTCAGCTTCACGTCGGATGTCATTGGACTCATGTTCGGAGTCTCCGGTGATATTTCGAATGTTGCGCAGTTCACGATGCCTGCTGCTCCGTTTGCAAGATTCCCCGGAGCTGGAACCACCGACTTCTCGTTCCGCGTTTCCGATTTGTCAACGAACGGAGGCGCGACCCTAGGCCAGTCGGTCATCGTAAACATCACAATCTCAGCACCAGGGCTGCAGGTTGTGACAGCTTCGTTCACGGGTGTCGTGCAGTAGCGTAGTGCACTGCTTCAAATAGTTTACGACTCCGTCTCCTCGGACACTGGGGGAGACGGAGTTTTTGTTTGCAGGGGAGCGAGCGGATAATCAAAGGTGTCACAGCATTTTGCTTAGCTCGGAGGGAGCTCTGCTCCCGACGACAATGGTGTTCAGGAGCAGAGCTCCTTCACAGCCTGAGGAAGGGGGTTACAGCATCTTGTGGCTGCGGTACCAAGCGAATGATCTTTCAACAGCTTCGCGGAATGGCGTCCGCGTATACTCGAGCTCGGCTTCCGCTTTTCGGCAACTGAAGTAGTAGTTGAGGTGACTTCCTGCAAAGAGTTCCCGCGTTACCCATGGGCGGCGTCCCAGACCGTCGGCGATTCCCTCTGAAACCGTGGCCACGAGTCTTACAAAAGCCGGGGGCATCTTGAACAGGGGCTTGATACCTCCGACGACCTCGGCGATGGTTGAGATGATCTCTTTGTGAGTGAGATTGTGTCCGCTGAGGATGTATCGCTCGCCAGACCGACCGCGTATCGCTGCCAGAATCTGACCATGAACCACATCTCCCACGTAGACGATGTTCATCCCCCCCGCAACGTAATAGAAGATCTTCTTGCGATAGATATCCCGTATCAACTGCCCGCCGTGAAAATGAATATCTCTTTCCCCAATGACGACAGAGGGGTTCACGATGACGGCGTTGAGACCTCGTTCAATTCCGCCGCGGACCTCTTGTTCAGCCTCGAATTTCGATATCCGGTAGCCCACATCGTAGCGTTCCCAATTGAACGCGTTTGTTTCGTCTGCGGTGGATCCGTCCTCGGGGAATCCGACGGCTGCAATGGAGCTCGTATGGACGAGTCTCTCGATGCCGAGTTCAACGCACGACTCGACGACGTTGCGAGTCCCGCCGATATTCACATCGAACATGAGCGGGCGTTCCTTCTTCCAATAGGAGACGATGGCGGCAGTGTGGAAAACAGTGTCGCAACCCTTCATTGCGGACTTCACTGATTCCTTGTCGCGGACGTCACCGAGCGCGTGCTCGACATTGAGGCTCCCGAGGGCGCGGAGATCGGAGCCTGGTCGCCGAAGAATCCGGACCTCGCAGCCTTGTTGCACAAGAGCTGCTGCCAAATTCGCCCCGATGAACCCCGTTCCGCCAGTGACAAGGATGTTTTTCATTCTATAGCAGGTTGATGAAATTCTCATTGGCGTGGTGTCAGGACTTTGGTCCTGACACCGTAAAGCCCAATTCCGAGAAGCATACGTGTAAGCGTCAGGAGGTAACTCCTGACGCCATAGCAAAAGGCACGACAGCAATCATGTCACCCCGAGATGCCTCTGCTCGGGGTCTAAAAGCGAGGTCCCGAACAAAAGTCCCGCTCTTGTCCCGCAGTCTGGGATCCCGCACGATAGCGGGATCCAAAGAGCGGGAGATTCCGCTGGCGAGCGGGATTCGAAAAGCGGAACATTTCGGGACGACAGTGCAAAGCAATCAGGTTTTGCCACGAAGGCACGGAGGAAAAGTTCAATTCTTTTAGTTCTCGTGATGGTTTGTGTCCTTGTGTCTTCGTGGCACGTCTTTTCGCCCGCATCCCTAGGGGAGAATCCATCCGATTGTTTTCGCCTTCGCGATCGGCTGTTCAGGGTCGATGAGCAGCGCTTGCCGATAGGCCCAGCGTGCGGCGAAGGGAAGTTGCCTTTCCTCGAAAAGCGTGGCCTGAAAGATCCAGGCATCGACATTTCGTGGATCTACACGAAGAGATCGTTGTGCCTCATCAATTGCCTCGTCAAGCAAATCGATCGTCTTGAACGATTGCGCAATGGCAAGATGGAACTTGCTGCGGCGCGCAGGATCACTGGTGCGACGAAGTGAATCTGCAGTCCGATCCATGAAGATGAATTGCTGGACGACCGGGTTGGTTCTGTCGATTCCGACGAGGTTGCGCAGATAAGCCTTCGCCTGTGCCGTGTCGCCGCGCTGCATCCCGTAATCCCAACCCCAGAGCAAACCGGAGAAATAAGTGGAGTCTACGGCCAGTTGTGATTTCAGCAGGGAGTACGCTGCACCGTAGTACCCAAGGTTCCAGTAGAATGCTGCGAAGTCGGTCATCGAAAGCGACCGTTGGACGGCATTGTCATTTTGTTCGACCTGACTCCTGCTAACGGCGACAGCGAGATGTCTCGTTGCCAACGGTGTATATGTAGTGGATTGAGCGTAGGCAAACAACTTTTGCACCTCTTCGGAAGCCTCTGTGAGCTTGCCGCTCATGGCATAAGCGACGGACAGTTGGTACGGTATCATGGCTTGCCCGGGTGCACGTTGCTTCGCCATCAGGAGCGAAGTGATTGCGTTATCATACTGCCCGCGCAGGAGTTCTAAGCGCCCTTTTCTGAGCAACCCATTTGCCGTTGCTGTGTCGACCGAAATCCGTTTGGTTGTCAACCAGACTTCTTTCGGCGTGATGTAGGTCGGATGAATTTTGTAGAGCTGCATGCCAGCGATCTGGACAATCGGCTCAAACCAGAAACGATGCGACTCACTCATCTGAAACTCATACGACTGAAAATCGTCCCACGAGTTCGTAGCCATGAGATAATCTGCCGCATAGGCTCTCAGGTAGGAATCGAATGTTGTCACAGGGACGCCATTGTTCAGTTCAAGGAGTTTTCGGTTTCCAATGAAGATGCTGATCTCTTTGGCTGAACCCGCGATCGTCGAACCTTCGGGCGTATGATCCTTGATGGACTGTCCAAGGGTTTTCCACGGTTTGGCGAACATGTTCTTGTTCAGCCCCACCTGCTGCAGATGACCGTAGAAGCCGATGGGATCCATTGAATACCGGATATTGGTTCGCTCGATCTCGAAGATGCAGATCAAATTGGGAACGATGATCACGCCCGCGATTGCGAGGCAAATCAGCCGAACGACCCTTTTCCGTTCCTGCAGCCAGCGATTCTGAATCCAGACAAATCCCGCAATGACATAGAAGATCATGATAGGGAAGACAGGGAGAAGGAAGCGGACATCGTGTACAGGATAGACAAGAATGGTCAGGAGGTAGCCGACGACGAACAGGATGCGTACAAACCCTGTTGAACGTTCGCTGACATCCCGCCAGATCCCGAGGAACAGCATCGGTACGAACACAACAGGGATCACAAATTTTGCGATGGCCATCATCCGGTAGTATGCGAGGAAAACGCTGGTCGGCTCGACGATGAGCACGTCCGGCAGAGGATAGAAGATCAATCCCGCAAGGTGGATGGCATAGCCGCTCATGTTGTTTACAATCCGGAGTCCGAATTCCTGAAGAAGAGGAGCCTGTGCCGGTGTGAGGAAATGCTCAAATAAGTAGTTGAGATTCGTCGCTTGAGAAGATGGCGGTGCTCCAACAAGAACGAGATTTCTGTAGAGCCAGGCTCCAAAGAATGCAGCGAAGCGGGCCATGTTTGCGATCCACATGATGATGCCTGCGAGCGTGGCCGCGATGCTGCTGATGAGAATATCGCGATTCTTCACGTGCGAGATCTCGTGCGCAAGAACGCCCTGCATTTCCTCGTCACTGAGCAACCGCATGGCTCCTTGTGTGACGGCGACCGACGCGTGCGCGGGGTCGCGTCCGGTTGCGAAAGCGTTGGGGGAGTCTTCCGGGATCATGTAGATCTTAGGCATCGGCATGCCGCTGCGGCTACAGAGGAATTCGAGCATGC
>JBGPAN010000201.1:0-7250 GCA_041480785.1 Bacteroidota bacterium
ATAAACGATCCGCTAAATCCGGTCTATATGGGCTCCACATCTCTTGGAGGGGAGAATCCCGCCGACCTGGCCCACTCGGGTCCGATCCTTTTCGCCGCGGCCGATTGGGCGGGCCTGAAGGCCTTCGATGTGAGCACTGTAGTCTTTCACATGCGCCGCCGCATTTCTCAGGCGGGCCTTTGTCGTATCGATCGGCTCCGTCCAACCCCAGGATGTGACGTAATGAATGCCTTTATCATAGTAGACATCAATCAAGCTGTCGGTGTTGATGCCTCCCTCGTTGTAGGCCCGAGCGAAGCCATTGTAGAGGGACGATATCATTTCTTGAATCTGTGCTTCGCCTTGAGCGGCGGAGCGTGTCTGTTCCTGCATTTCGTTCTTGCCGCAGGAAAACATTACTAGCGCACAAACCAAGAGTCTGATTTTCATATGGCCCTCCGAATCATGAAATTGTCTGGACTGATTGACAAAGCGCAACGAGACTCGATCTCTGAGATGGTTTCTTTAGAGATGTGGACGAAAACCCCACCGTCACCCCGAAATGCTTCAGTTCGGGGTCTGTGAGACGCTGAACAGAAGCATTTCAGCGTGACGTAGTTGGCGGTGATACTTTTCACCCGGCCTACTAGAAGCACGGACGAAAACCACGCTTTCACCCCGAAATGTTCTGCTCTATGAAACCCGAAGAAAGCGTCGGATCAGGCAGAAGCATTTCAGCCTGACGTAGTTGAAGGTGACACTTTTCGACCGGGTTTCTTGCGAGGAACGAACCGACCTCTTCGACGATGAGTGAGTTCGTGAGCCGGGGTCTCGAAATGTAAAATACGTCACTCGCATCAGCATTTCAAGAGATTTATCCAAAAGTATTTGGAAATCTGTCCACGTGGAAAAAGCTCAAAAGCATGAACGCACACAGATCAATGAGCGGAAAAAGTTCCATGCTAGCTCACCTTTTGATCTATTGCATTGGATGCACTTCTCATCGCATTCCGGATGGCTGAGAAGAGAGCGAGTTCTTGTGGGAGCTGTACGATGAGCTTCGACCGGCAAGGAGTGGGAAATTGTAGAATCTACAGGAGACAAGAGGGTCTCTTCTCAGATGATTGATATGCTTGAGCAATCACTGCGAAACCCCCTGGCAAATACTGTGGTTTTGAACCCAGCGTTTCAAATGCGAGAGCAATAGCATGAGAATACCTGGCACGGGGATGGAAGCTTCGGCTGTGCACGGTCAAATAGCGATTTTCTACCTTGGAGGCAGCAGATGCAATTCTCACGGGATCCGCGTTTTCTTCAGTCACATCTCCTCACACATGATGCCGAGAAGATCTTGGCGACAACGCTCGCGTGGCCGGAGCCATATGAAAGCGGGCTGAGACAAATAGCTCAGCGTCGCTCGATCGTCGATCTCGTAGCTCCGACGCCAGGCTTCCTGGTCTATGTCGAATCGTCGAGGTTGTCGAATCAAGTCAACGAGATTGAGCCGATGGTTTTCTCCGCAATCGACGCAAACACCCACTTGCAGATTGCACGCCTCTATCTTACGGAGTCATTTGCCTCGGCGATCGACTTTGTTGAGTTCGCACTCTCCAGGTTTCCTTTTCCGATCCTGCAAATCTGGACTGTGGACGAAGCTCCTTTCTACATAAGCTCGAACCTTCCGACGCGGCAACGATTCTCAGAGTTCCTGCAAGCTCACATGGTGCATCATTCTGTCATGAGCCGTCCGCTGCACGACGAGCTCTACCCACACTTGTCGAAATTCACATTCGCAAGAATGGCGGCAGGATCGCTCAACAGGATTTCGAGCGATGAGCTGATGGACGGATTATCATCATACCTGTTGATTCATAACAACTATAGGGAATTACCCTCTCTCCAGGGCCGCACCCCATTGCAAAAACTGCATTCGTTCGAACGGTTCAAACAACTCTACTCGTTCGATCCTTTCACATACGTGTTCGACCGAGGCTGACCTACC
Source organism: Bacteroidota bacterium (assembly GCA_041480785.1). Classification (GTDB taxonomy): domain Bacteria; phylum Bacteroidota; class Ignavibacteria; order UBA10030; family UBA10030; genus UBA9647. Next base: position 1,982 of record JBGPAN010000201.1, read on the forward strand.
GCGCAGCATTCGGATCGGGCGGAAACGTCGGCTTGAAGTCGGTCCACGACAAGACTGCTGTACCGTCACTGACAGTCGCATTGCGTGAACTGGCTTTGAAGACGTAGTCTGTGCCGATACTCGCATTGATAGTGGTGAGCGTTCCTTCCCCGGTGCTGAAACTCGCTTGCGAGGATGAGGATTTTCCGCTGCGCGTAAAGGTGGCTGCAGCCAAAAGATCGAACGATGTTGTCTGACCAACATCTCCGACTGTCCCCATCAGAAAACCTCCGGGATTCGCGACAGTGGGAAGAGCCTCAAGAGGAAAGCTCCCAGCACCGCTCCACTGCTCCACCACTTCTCCGAGACTGTTTCTGTAATCTCCGGTGCACTCATAGGTGCACGATGAGCTTGGCAAAACTGTGACCATTCTTGGTATTAGAAAAACCGCTTCATCCTTCCAAATGATGTTTGCCCCCGGTAACACGCGGTACCGGTGTATGTCCCCGATCATCCTGACGTTGGCTGTAATCTTTCTTTTGAGTGTACCGCGTCCCGTCACTGTGTAGGTTATCGTTCCATCCCATTGCGTCAGCTGCACGACATTGCTGAGCAGGCCATTCACGTCAATTTGTAGATCGCCGCCACCAAGTGGCAAATCCATTTCCAATGACCCAGCTTTCCACGGTTTCGTGAGATGTTGTGGAATTCCATTGAGAAGCACCCTCCCGGCGGTGGCCCCCCAATCCCCCCCAACATCGAGCGTCATGTATGTGCCATAGGAAGTGAATGACGACAGTTCCAGTGTGGGCAATAAATCAGTCAGATCGCCCTTGAGAGAAGTGAACACCAGGTTTGAGGTTCCTTCGCCTGTCACTGACTTTGAGAGCCCCCGGAACGTCATGTCGTCCAGCACATACGCCCAGCCGAACGGACGTTGCCGCGGAAAAGGGATCGGAGCAACGAGGTTTGTGCCAAGGCATCGGTCAAAGAAAAACCGAGCGGCATCGAATGCCTGAAAGCCGACCGTGGAGCTCGTCCAACCGCCATATACTGATGCGCCGGCTTGATTGAACGCCGCCCGCATTTCCGATGTGTTGCTTGAGCATGCCGTAATATAGACGAGACTGTTCGTCGGGAAAGACATGTATTGTGTCACGAATGCCGGGGTAATGCCATAGACAACGAGGGATGTCGGTTTTCCGTCAGAGGTTTTTGCATTGGGAAAAAGCATGTACGTAATACGTTTTTGATCGAAATCGGTCTTGTAGATTCCCACGTCCTTCGTAGAATCCCGCGCGGTAGCCGACATGAGAGAATACACCGCTGTCTTCCTGTCAACCAGTAATCCTGTACCGCCGTGGGTCGAAAGATGAAATATTCCGGCACCGCGAACGGTCTTGAGACCCTCTATGGTGGCATTGCTCTGCATCACATCTTTGTAGCCACCGGCGTTGAAAATCCGTACCAGATCTTGATTCATTTTCGTGATGCCGGTTGTCCCGTCTGAGTAGTCAAACCTTGTTCCGAGAGCGTTCATCAAGAGCACACTTTGAAAACTCGGAAGGTTCGAACTCGCTTTCGTCAGACCTTGCGGTTGGGTCATTGGCTCAATTGATTGTGTCGCAACTCCCCCCAACGGTTTGTCGGCAAGGTTGTCTCCACAGATAAGTACCCTTCCATCTCCAAAAACCGCGTAGACTGTTCCATCGGGTCCCGTGCCTGCAGCCTGGAACTCCGGTCTCGAACTGAAGTAGTTGAGAAGGGCTGAATTCATGGCGGATGGGTTCACTCGCTGCAGCGAATCTGCCATCGACGTCAGAGAATTGAATACGGCAGTTCGTTGAGCATTCGAGATTTCAAGAAGCGGGGAAGGAGGATTTTGAGTTCCTCCGACGTCGACCGGATTGGAGCTCTCTTTCTTTGCGCATCCAACAAGCAGTACGGAAGCGAGAATCGCGATGCGTTGATAGTTTGTAGTGAACTTCATGTGGCAAGACCCCTGACGGAATGTGGAAAATGTAAGATGTACATCAACTTGAATCGGACGATGCGGGTAAGGATAAGACCCTACTGAGTAGAACACGCCCGCATTTGAATAAGTGCCCAAGGGTACGCTTGTGACGGTAGAGTTTCCGATTGCAGATGCGCGCTAAAATTGGTATATTTACTGCAGCTTTGTGTTTCGTCGTGCTCCCCAAGTCTTCGCCACCCCCTACGGCGGGCGGGTAAACCGTCAGGCGATTGGTCGGAGAGTCGACAAGAGGCTCTTTTTCAATCGGAAATCGAAAATCATGCATCGGCAATTCCCCTGGCGGGGTAGCTCAGCTGGTTAGAGCGTCGGAATCATAATCCGTAGGTCGTGGGTTCGAGTCCCTCCCCCGCTACAAGACTCAGCGAGAAGGCTCGCTGCAAGGTCACCACAAGAATTCTTGGTCCTGGTCGATCGGGGTCAAGAATTCTTTGCTTAGAGGCGATCGTGCACCAACATCACCATACTCTGGCAAATCAGTTCGCCCATCGCGCAAAGCTCTCTGGGCTTGTTGTGCCTGGCAGTACGATTGTTGTTGCAGTGAGCGGCGGAATTGATTCGATGGTCATGCTGCATCTCTTCGCGGCATTCCGGACCGAATGGAACCTGCACCTGGCAGTCGCTCACATCAATCACCAACTCCGGGGCGATGAGTCGGATGGTGACGAAGCATTTGTTCGACAAGCCGCTGAGCTCCTCGAGATTCCATTCTTCTGCAAACGAGTCGACACTCTGGGACATGCGGCTGATACTCATCTCTCGAAGCAGGAAGCCGCCCGGAATTTGCGCTACGAGTTCTTCGAAGAAGTCCGGCAGCAATTGAACGCGGATTGTGTGGCCACGGCCCATCAGGCAGACGACAATGCTGAGACTGTCCTCATGAACGCGCTACGAGGAGCCGGCGTCCGGGGGCTCTCAGGAATTCCAGAACGCCGGGAACCCGGTAGGATCATTCGGCCGCTACTCTTTGCCCGCCGAAAAGAGATCGAGCTGTACGCTGGTGACCTCAAGATCGAATTCAGAGCCGATTCCTCCAACGAATCCACAAAATACCGGCGCAACTACCTGCGTCAAAACATCATCCCGATGCTGGAGGCATCAAGCGAGTCTGATGTCATTGCGTCGCTCAACAAGCTCTCTCATCTCATGCGACAGCTCGACACCATGATCTCCGCAGAGGTCAAAGCGTCACTGGACGAATCGGCTTTCTCAGCAGAAAATGGCGAAGCCTCCATTGCCATCAGCATGTTTCGGTCGAAACCACACCACCTTCAGGAGGGAATCATCCTCGAGGTCCTTCGTAAGATAGGAGCCGAGGTAGAGTCGGACAAAGTCCATCGAGTGCTCGGGCTTTGCGACCTCAAGACAGGGAGCATGGTGCAGCTTTCGAAAACGCTGCACGTCTACCGGGACAGAGATCGACTTTCGTTCGTCCGGCCCGGCGAGGCAGCCCTTCTTCACCAAACTGTGTCGCTGGGCGACTCTTATTCTCTGGGCAACTTTCGGTTTTCGCTCAGCGTGCCAATTTCCCGACCTGCGTCATTCAGCTCGGATCGCCAGGTTGAGTTTGTCGATGCAGGAAAACTGGGCGAACATCTCTTGCTCCGTTCGTGGCACGACGGAGACTGGTTCATCCCACTTGGAATGAAAACCAAGAAAAAGGTGAGCGACTTCTTTGTTGACGAAAAGATCCCTCTCGTACACAAGCGGAGCGTTCCCATTCTGGAATCCGACGGAACGGTCGTGTGGATCTGCGGTAGGCGGCTGGATGATCGCTTCAAGATCACATCCGACACCAGAAGCGTTGTCAGGCTTGAGTTCAATCCCATATCATTACACCACTAGATTAGGCTGGAGAGAATGACCAACGAGATCACCATCAACAACGACCGCTTCACACTGTATCTCTCGGAAGAACAGATCCAGAACAGGGTCAGGGAACTCGCGGCGCAAATCAACGAAGACTACAGGGGAAAGGTGCCGATCTTCATCGGCATCTTGAACGGGTCGTTCATCTTCTTCTCCGACCTGGTGAGAGAGATTTCACTGGATTGCGAGGTTGACTTTCTCAAACTCTCAAGCTACGGCGATGCGAAGATTTCCTCCGGGCAGGTGAGACTCATCAAGGATTTGAACTGTCAGGTCAACGGAAGAGACATCATCGTCGTGGAGGACATCATCGACTCCGGTCTATCTATCGACTTCATGAAGAAACTTGTGTTGAGAGAGAACCCGGCATCGTTCCGCGTTGTTACTTTGTTGTTGAAGAAGTCGGTGGCAAAAGTCAGTTTTCCCATCGATTACGTTGGTTTCGAAATACCCCCGGAATTCGTGATTGGGTATGGGTTGGACTATGCCCAAAAAGTTCGTAACTTGAAGAGTATTTACAGACTCGCCCCATCGAAAGAATAGTATCAAACTATCCCGGGCCGCGAGGTTGAAGGAGTGAAGTATTTATGAATTATGAATGGTTTGCAGACGATTCATCTGACGATAAGCAGAAGGACGGCGGAAGGAACCGGCGCACGCCCCCCCCGCGAGCCCCCAAGAAAGGCCCGAAACAGTTTCGTGAGGACGAATTCAACTGGAACAAAGTCGGTCGGATGATTGCCGGATGGCTTGGCATCTTGCTGGCCGTGTATCTCATTATGCTCGCCTTCAAGCAGACTGAAGAAACCGAGTACGAGATCAACTTCACTTCCTATCAGACCTTGCTGAACGACGGCAAGATTGCCGAGGCGTTGATCAAGAAGTCGGATTTCAACAACTACGATTTTCACGCGAAGCTCAAAGCTCCAACGGACATCGTCACCAGCAACGAGAAGCCTCAAAAAGGAGCTACACGGGTTTGGCTGACGCTCCCCTATTCCGCGATCAATGAAGAAGTGATCACGGCATGGACATCGAAGGGGCTCAAGTTCAATGTCGTCAAGGAAGACAGTACGTGGACGAGCCTGCTCATCTCAACGCTGCCATGGATTCTTCTCATCGGCATCTGGATGATCATTTTCCGCCGCATGCAGGCGGGCGCAGGCGGAACAAAGGGACTTTTCAGCTTCGGCAAAAGTCGGGCGAAACTCCTGACAGAAGGAATGACGAAGGTTACCTTCCAGGATGTTGCGGGGGCTGACGAAGCGAAGATGGAGCTTCAGGAAATCATCGAGTTTCTCAAGGAGCCGACAAAGTTCCAGAGACTTGGCGGCAAAATTCCAAGAGGCGTGCTGCTGCTCGGTCCTCCCGGAACGGGCAAAACTCTAC
>JBGPAN010000202.1:0-7235 GCA_041480785.1 Bacteroidota bacterium
AAGATCATGATGCCGATGAACATTCCTACGTCACCAACTCTATTGACGATGAATGCTTTCTTTGCAGCGTCGCTCGCTGATTTTTTCTCAAACCAATGACCAATGAGGAGATACGAACTGAGGCCAACCAACTCCCACGCGACATACATCATGAAGAAGTTGTTCGTCACCACGATGCCAAGCATCGAGAAGGTGAAAACACCAAGGAAAGCGAAGTATCGGCCATAGCGGACATCGCCGTGCATATAGCCGATGGAGAACAGATGCACAAAGGCACTCACGATGTAGACAACAAGCATCATTGTCGCTGCAAGGTTGTCAATCATGATGCCGAGGGACATGACCATCGGACCGACGCCGGGGACATTGCCGAAACTGACCCACGTGAAGGTTCCCTGGATGGTTTCGTTTTGGTAGGACCCCATCTTGACTGCGAATATTACACCCGAAAGGATCAGGCCGAGGAAAACGATTGCTGTCTCGATCAGATCACCTTGCCGCGGGAGCCTCTTGTTGAAGAAAACGAGGATCACAAACCCGAGCAGAGGGAGGAGATAGGCAACAACACTTAGTTGGAGAATCGTTTCTTGAGACATTGTCTGTTTTTAGTTCTTCTGTTCCCGAAGAAAAGTCGTCCGCATCAATCTCGGAGCTGATTGATCTCGTCGACGTTGACGCTGTTGAAGTTCTGGAAGATGTTCAGGATGATCGCGAGGGCGATGGCCGCCTCGGCCGCAGCAAGGATGATGACAAAAATCGCGAATACGTGGCCGTCAAGTGTGCCGGTCGTAAATCGGGAGAACGCAAGGAAGTTGATGTTCGCTGCGTTCAGTACCAACTCGATGCCCATCAGCACCATGATCGCATTCCGTCTCGTGAGGATCGCAAACACTCCCAGCGAGAACAGGATTCCGCTGATAAGTAGAAAATGCGTCAAACCGGGTGTCTGCAGCCATTGGAAAAAATCAGCAAGTACCATTCTGTTTACTCCATAGCGAAAGCGAACGCGTTCGCCTCGTCCGATTCATTCTAGAAGATTACTGCGCTTTCTTTTCCCGACGCGCGATCATCGCTGCGCCAACCAGTGCCACCAGCAACACGACCGATGCGATTTCAAAGGGAAGCAGATAGCTCGTGAGCAACAGTTCTCCGATTCTTGGTGCGGTTTTCTCGAATCCGGAGGAAGCTGGCATGACCCTCCAGTCGGTCGTCCAGAACACACCAACCAACGTGCCCGCGAGAGCTGCAACGATCAGCACCGCCGGCAAAGTCTGAATCGTCCCCGTTCTCATGTCCACATTGATGACCCTCGTGGTCAACATGACGCCAAACAACACGAGAACAAGAATGCCGCCAACGTAGATCATCAATTGAGTGACGGCGATGAAATCGGCCATCAGCAACACGTACAATCCAGCGACACCGAAGAATGCAAAGAGCAGGGCAAACGCCGAATAGATGATATTCTTCGAAAAAACCACAATCGATGCCGAGACCAATGTGATGAGGGCAAAGAGATAGAACGCTATTGTGTACAAATCCATGGCGATTACGACTTTCCAGGTTGGCCCGGAGAATCCGAAGCCGGAGTACTTGGTTGTTGTGATTGCGGAGCACCTGCAGGCTTTTCAGCGGGCGGTGCAGCTGGAAGTGCTGCTGCTTTCGCAGCCGCCGCGGCCGCTGCAGCTGCGGCCTTCTTTGCCGCCGCTTCCTCTTCTGCCTTCTTGAGCTTCGCCCTTGCTTGCTCAATGTCCCGCGGGGTCATCACGCTGAAATTGTAGATCAGATTCTTCCTGTCGAATTCCGAAAACTCATAAACATCCGTCATCACGATGCACTCTGTTGGACATGGCGGAACGCAAAGCCCGCAGTAACAGCATTTCGCGATGTCAATATCAAACACGGGGACGTGAAGACGTTTTTTCTGGCCAGTCGAGGTTGTTCCCAAATCCTGATCCGGTGTTGACTTGATCGTCTCAATGGTGATGCAATCCACAGGGCAGGCCATTGAACACTGGTCACAGCCGATGCAATCATCGATATTGACATAGAGACGATTGCGCGCCCGCTCGGGCATCTTGAGTTTCACATCAGGATACTGCGTCGTCACGCTTCTGACGAACAAGTGACTGATCGTAATCCTCATTCCAATCGCGATCGAGGAGAGCGCCAGCCAGATATTGTTGAAGTATATTCCTACAGCAGTCATGTCTATTCTATCGTGTATTTTTCAATCACAGCACCAGAATGAGTCCGATGGCGATGATGCAAACAAACAAAAACGGCGTCAACACCTTCCATGAGGTGTACATCAGTTGATCCACTCTCAGACGCGGCAAGGTCCAGCGGAGCCAAATCTGAAGGAAAACGAGCACCATTCCCTTGATGACGAACCAGAACATCCCCCAGATCGGCCCGGAGAGGAACGACCCAAAGGGGCTTTCCCAGCCGCCGAGGAACAGAGCAACGGCAACTGCAGATACAAGAAACATATTGGCATACTCTGCCACGTAGAACAATGCCCACCGCATTCCGCTGTACTCCGTGAAGAAGCCCTGAACGAGCTCGGATTCGGCCTCAGGTAAATCAAAGGGTGTCCGATTGACTTCGGCAAGGGATGCGACGAAAAGAACAAGGAATGTGATGACCGTAAACGGAGTTATCAGGATCTTCTGAAGCAATGGCAGCGGGCCACCAAAGATGAGCCAGTTCTGAATTCCTCCCGCCTGGAATTTGGTCACATCCTGAAGGTTCAGTGAGCCCGTGATCATCACCGCAATGAGGACTGCCAGAGCAGTGGGGATCTCGTAACTCACCATTTGAGCGGCTGAACGGACTGCGCCAAAGATCGACCACTTGTTATTGGACGCCCATCCGGCCATCAGGATTCCAACAACGACCAGCGAAGAAACTCCGATGATGAAAAACGCACCGAGGTCAATGTTGGCCCCAATGAAGATACTGCTGAAAGGAATTGCCGCGTATGCCCCATACGTTCCCATGAAGACGATATACGGCGCCAGGATGAAGAGCTTCTTATCTGCCGCGACGCTGATGATGTCTTCTTTCTGCAGCAGCTTGATGAAATCCGCGATTGGCTGCAGCACACCATGCCAGCCCGTTCTCATATAGGCGAGGCGATCCTGCATGTGAGCAGCCACTTTCATTTCCAGATAGATGGTGACAAGGGCATAGAGCAGGATGAACACCAAGGGCAGGGCACTGAGCACCACCGTGACCAACAGCGTTCCCCAGAATCCAAGATTTTGAAATGCTTCCATAGGTTCAGTCAAGATATTGAGAGCACAACAGACTCTTCACGTCTCAGCGCAACTCTTATCGATCAACCTGGCCGAGAACGATGTCGACGCTTCCTGCGATCAGGACGAGGTCGGCGATCATTCCACCACGGGAAATATCAGGTAAGACGCTCAGGTTAACAAAGGCCGGTGCCCGGCCTTTGACACGATACGGTGTACTGGAGCCATCACTGATGATATAGAATCCAAGTTCACCGCGAGGCGTTTCGGTCCGTGCGTAGATCTCTCCGGCGTCGGGTCGAATCCTCTTGGGAATCGCGGCCTGAACATTCCCTTCCGGCAATGCCGCCAGGGCCTGCTCGATGATTTTGACGCTCTCCTCCATCTCGCACATACGCACGATGTGACGATCCCACACGTCACCGACCGTCCCCATCTCCCCCTTACCGACTTTTGGCTCCCACTCAATCTTGTGGTACACGGAGTATGGATCGTCGCGACGGAGGTCCCAGTTGATGCCCGAGCCGCGAAGCATCGGACCGCTGCAGGCGTAGTTGATCGCAACATCTTTCGGAAGCACTCCAACGTTCGCCGTCCGCTTGATGAAGATCTCGTTGTAGGTCAGCAGATCGTTGAACTCCTTGATCCGAGGCTTGAAGTAGGTGCAGAACTCCTTGGCTTTGCCGACAAACTGTGGCGGGAGGTCGTGCGACAAGCCTCCAATCCAGAAGTAATTATACAGCAACCGTGCGCCGCAGGTCATCTCAAACAAGCTGAGGATAAGTTCTCGATCATGGAATGCATAGAGGAATGGCGTGAAGGCGCCTGCGTCAATGCCAAACGTTCCGACGGCAATCAAGTGACTGGCGATACGCTGGAGCTCCGCCATGATGACCCGGATGTATTCTACCCGCTCGGGAAGCTCGATTTTCAGCATACGTTCGACAGCCAGAACGTACGAGTGCTCCTCGTTGATTGCGGCGCAGTAATCCAGCCGGTCGCAGTACGGTATCACCTGCTGATAGTTGGTCATGTGCTCAGCGTGCTTTTCAAAGCACCGGTGAAGATAGCCGATATGCGGTATGACATCAACAATGATCTCGCCGTCCACGACGATCTCGAGCCTCAACACGCCGTGCGTCGACGGGTGCTGCGGCCCCATATTGATGATCATCTCGTCTGTTCGGAGAGTCTTACCGCTGGAAGACTTGATCGCACCAGGATGAGTAACGTATTCAGTCGGAAGTGTTTTCGTCTCAATCATGTGAATGGTTTGCTCGCCGTTAGTACGGGACTTTCATTCCGTTGTAGAATTCAGGCACTTTGTAGTCTTTCCGAAGCGGATGCCCTTCCCAATCATTCGGCATCAGGAGCCGACGAAGATCCGGATGTTCATCGATGACAATGCCGTACATGTCGAACACTTCTCGTTCGTGCCAATTCGCAGTTCCCCATACGGAGCTAACTGACCGAACATGAGGATTCTCCTTCGTGCAGAAGGCTTTGAGAACAATCTTATGTTTGTGAACCATCGAGAAAAGGTGGTAGACAATTCCCAGGCGACCGTCATTGTAATCGACACCGCTCAAACACATCATATAGTCAAACTGCATTGAGGGGTCGTCGCGCAAAAAGAAGGCAACGTCCTTCATTCGATCCGGAGCGATGGAGATCCACGGTTGCATGACCTCGAGTTTTGCATCCAGAACTGCGTCGCCGAACTTCGCCTTCAGACTATCATGAATCTCATGTGCCGTCATTTTCTGTGCTTCTCCTCTGCAGACTTCTTTACAAGACTTTCTTTGCGCACCTTTTCCTGGAGCTTGATGATTCCCTCCAGCAACGCCTCTGGACGAGGTGGACAGCCGGGGACATACACATCGACAGGGATTACCCGGTCTACCCCCTTCAACACGTGATAGCCATGTTCCCAGTATGGTCCGCCGCAGTTGGCGCAGCTTCCCATCGAGATGATATATCTTGGCTCAGCCATCTGGTCATACAGACGCTTAATGCGAGATGCCATTTTGATTGTCACCGTCCCAGCCACGAACATGACGTCTGCCTGCCGGGGGGTGGCGCGGGGGATGATTCCAAAGCGCATGATATCGAAATCCGAAGCCGAGGCAGCCATCATCTCAATGGCACAGCAGGCAAGCCCGAACTGCATCTGATAGAGCGAGGAGAGCCTTGCCCAGTTCAGCAGGTTTTCCAGTGACGTAACGAAAACGTTGCCGTTTTCGAATCGTTGATCAAGTAAACCCATAGTGGTTGTCTAGTTCAAAGTGGTCTGTTGCACGACAGGAATCTCTCCACTTGCTTTCTCACGCTCAGCGTACGACTGTGGAGGCCGATTGACGCGAGGGACTTCCGGTTGAGGCTTGTCCCAATCAAGGTCTCCCTTCACCCATACATACACAAACCCGACGATGAGAATCCCAAGGAAGACTGCCATCTCGAGGAAACCAAAGAGGCCGAAGCTGCGGTAGACGAGCGCCCAGGGGAACAGGAAAACGACTTCGACGTCGAAGATCAGGAAGATAAGGGCGATGACGTAGAACCGCACATTGAATTTTACCCACGCATCACCCACGGGGTCTTCACCGCATTCGTACGGGGCATTCTTGCCCGGATACGGCCGATGCGGTCTAAGAATCCATGACACGAACATTCCGGCTGCGACGAAAAGGGCGCCGATGATGAGGAAGATGAATACTTTGCCAAATTCTGTGAGCATATCAGTGCTCAAGGGGGAAGAATACGGTGAAGGAAAGTGTTAAAATCGGTCGTAAATATATGGATGATTTGCTGTTTTGTCAAGAAAATGATAGGAATTATCACAAAGACAGGATGAGGATCCTTCGGAGCCGAAGAGAAATACTAGGCTGGAAAAAGTCCCGTGGGTCACCGACGTCAGTCGACCAAGCGGAAGGTAGATGAGAGACGTGCCGTTGACCGCGAAAGCCCTGTGTGGCACGGCTTGACAAGGCAAAATCGTCAGCGGGATTTGAGCCTTCTGAGTTTCACTTTCAGACGACGCTGAACGGCGTCGCTGCGAAGTTCCCTCAACGCGTCGGCAGCGACCCATCTCGCTGCTGAGGAATTGAGGGATTGTATCCTCGTGCCCGTCTCGATAGCCGCCACGTTGAGATGAGAGTTTCGCTTACCTATCTGACGCAGTGCCCAGTTGACAGCTTTCTTCACAAACCCGCGTTCATCTGCCGACTGTTCACGAATCGCCTTGAGCATTGGGACAAACTCGCGATTCTCGAGAGCTTTCTGATGTACGGCCATCGAAGCCATCAGAACAAATCCTGCTCTCTTCACGTACTCTCTCTTGTCTCGGGACCACTTGAATGCCATCTCCATCGCATGCGGAGTGTACACAAAAAGGACGGCACAGCACGCGTCACAGACCCCCCATGAATCGAAGTCGCTCGCCCATTGAGCCATCTGACGCTTGGTGACTTTCTCCGGTTCACCAACGAGAGCCGCGAGAACGCGCGCTTCAAGGATGCCAGTTGTCCAAAGCTTTAGTGAGAGTGTTTGATTCCTCCCGATCCGTTTCGCGAACGCCCTGAGTTTCGGAGCCGTGATCCCCAGTGCTTTTTCTGTTGGCAAGCCAAATCGGCTGAGGCCTCTGGCGACGGCTGGATCCGTCATATGTTGAAGTTCCGCGATGACATCACTGAAGTGCATAGGACTGATTCGAAAAGAAAAACAGGGATGAAGAGCTTTGTTCAGCTTTTTCGAGACGCTATCCATGGCGTCTCCTGCCTCCCGTCTATGTAGTTGGCATATCGAGCCATTACAAAAAGAAGATCAGACAATCTGTTGAGATAGATAATGCACAAGGGTCCGATCTTCTCTTTGCGGGAGAGTTTCACAACAAATCGTTCTCCTCGTCGGCAGATGGTCCGGGCCAGATGGAGCTGTGAGGCAATCTGTGATCCACCAGGAAGAACAAACGTTGAA
>JBGPAN010000203.1:0-7218 GCA_041480785.1 Bacteroidota bacterium
CTCTCCACGCAACTGTACGACTACCTCCTCAAGCCTGTTGACGGGATTCTGGAGCGAAATCTCCTTGTGATCGAGAGCCCCGAATTTGAGGGATTTCCATTCCATACGATCGAACGACAGGACAGGGGCGGATCGGTGAAGTACGTTATCGAAATCACCAGTGTGGACTATCTTCCGTCGCTGGCGTCAATCCGGTTCAAGACCGTGGATACCGAGCGCCTCAGCCGCGTGACGGCTATGGGAAATCCGACGGGAAAAAACTGGGCAATCGACTACGAGTTGAGAGATATCCGGAGCTTCTTCAAGGAAGCGACAATCCTGATTTCCCGGGATGCATCGTGGGATAATCTGAAGGATGTGAAAACAGACGTGTTGCAGCTTTCATCGGATTTTCTCATGGGAGAAGGGGATTCGCCGCTTGGGATGATCGCACTCGCAAAGCTGCAAACTCCCGATGATGTCTCGAAAATCCCTTTTGAGAAGCTGACGGAAGTTCAGGCGCCGGCGGTCGTCGTGTTGTCCAATCAATATGGTCAGGGATTTGGCCTTTCGACCACACATGCGTTGGCCTTGAGGATCAACGGCACATCGGACGTCTTCTTCAATTCGTGGTTCTCCGACAGGAAAGCCGCGAAGTTCTTCAGCGAGTTCTTTTATACACACCTGGCAAACGGTCTTGCTCCAGGGGATGCATACCGCCAGGCCCTTCTCAATCTCATCCGCACCAGGGATCTTAGCCACCCCCACTCCTGGGGACAGTTCTTTCATTTCGGCCTTGGGTAGCGAGCCGCGCACCGAAGTGGTTGCCAAATTGAAGCAGCGTCGTTGGGAGTGTCTAGAAGCGGGTTCGAAATCCGATAGAGAAGGAACACATTGTGACTAGACCATCCCTTCCCAAAAAGAAGAGCCCGACGGTCGTCTGATGAACAGCCGTCGGGTTCTTCTACGAGAAACCACAATAAACCTACCTACATCGGATTTTTATGCTGCCGAGGCCTGAACCAATTTTGATGGTAAGCGTGAGGTCGCTTCGCTCGAAGCCATCTGTTTCGTAAGTCCCCTTCCTTGTCTTCTCAAGGCAATCATCGACATCGACACTCGAGAACCAGCTTTCGTCGGTAATGACTTTCGTCGGTATATTCTTCGGAACGTAGACGACGATGCTCCCAAGCCCTACTTCAACGTCGGCGTATGCCTTCTGCTGCAGCTTTCCTGCAAAGTCGAGAGTATAAGACCCGACACCACCGCTGAACTTTAACTTCTGAAAATTGAGATTCAAAAGGCCGTGTGCCGAGAATTTGCTGACGCCTGATTCGATGGTTACGTTATCGCAACTAATAGGATTGGGTTCGTTGCATAGCAGTTCTGCTGAACTCGCCCCGGCAGAGACTTTGAGATTGTTCAATCTAAGACCGGAGAGATCGAACTTCCCTTTCCCTGCACCCAGTCCAATTTTCAACGAGAGCGGGACGGCATCCGTGAGACGCGCTGTCAGGCGCCGTTCATTCCCATTGTCCCGTTCATCCTTCATCTCTTCCCATGAGATCGAAGAGTTGCGGCGATCTTTATGACTTCTGTGATCTGTAAGATTGATTTCCAGATCACCGCGTCCGTCAGCAATATCGTAGAACATCTCAAGTTCACGACGGTCGTCCTGTTCGTGTGAGTATTCTGCGACGATGACCTTATTGCGGTCACCTTTCAGAATGTTCACCGTTCCGAATGATGCGTCCAGCGAGACCGTGATCTCTTTTTCGGATGTACGCGAGATTTCACGGCGTGTGACCTCCTGTTGCTGGACGGCAAGAAGGAAGGAAATCCAAAGAAGAGAAAATGACCCAACGACGAATACTCGAACCCGGGCTTTCTCGCTCATAGCAGTCTGACCAATTGTTGTTCCTACAAGGGCTTACGCAATTTGGTGGCACAGAGTTGCAGGAGAAGCCTAGTAATGGCGGAGTCTCTCGCGCAAATACTTGTTCAGCATTTCACGTGCTCGGAAGATATGGGCCTTCACAGTGCCCAGAGGGAGTTTGAGGATTGTGGCAATCTCTTGGTACTCTTTCTCTTCAACATGCCGTAAGTGTATGACATGTCGATACTTCGCGGGGAGGGAGTTAATGGCGTCTTCGAGGAGTTTTTTTCGCTGCCGATCAATGAGTTCCTGGTCCGGTTCGTATGTCGAATCCGGAAGCTCGAACGTATAATCGCTTTCTTTGGATTCTATCGGCTTATCAATGGAAAAAGTCTGCAGCTTTTTCCTGCGGATATAATCGATGCAATTGTTCGTTGCGATCTTGTAGAGCCAGGTAGAAAACGCGAATTCGTCATTGAAACTCGACAGGGACATGAACGCTTTGATAAAAGCTTCCTGCGTCAGATCCTCGACCTCGTCCTTATCCCGGATCATACGATAGATCAAGTTGTAGATCGACTCGTGATACTTCTGCCTGAGCTTTTTGTAGGCGCGTTGATCGCCCGTGAGCGCACGCCTGATCAATGCGGCGTCCTCTCCTCGTGATTCGATGCGCCTTTGCTCTGACTTGCTGACGGTTTCAGGAGGAGAAGAAGGTTTCGGGGGGGTATGTTTGGTTTTTTTCTTGGCCATGTCGACTGGTTCGACAAGCACTCTCGCGGCTTTGAGAAGCAAAGTAATCAAAAAAAGAGTGACCCGCAACCAATGCAAACGCGTTGTTTGCATCCGTGAACGATTTTGATTACTTTTTGAACCATGCGTCTTGAACAACATCCTTCCATGTTTATCACCTTCGAAGGCCTGGACTTCTCGGGAAAATCGACTCAAGTCGGTCTCCTTGCAGACACATTGTCGCAGTCGGGGGCGAAGACATTGGTTCTTCGCGATCCCGGGGGAACAGCAATCGGAGAAAGAATTCGTGCTGTTCTGCTTAATCGGGAACTGCTCGACATGTCCGACTACACAGAGCTCTTTTTGTTTTCTGCGAGTCGTTCGCAGCTTGTCCAGGAAATCGTCAAGCCAGCGTTGCAAGATGGAACGATTGTTGTTTGTGATCGGTTCTATGATTCAACCACCGCCTATCAGGGTTGGGGCCGCGGACTTTCGCTGGACGCAATCAAAGCCATCAATCGGGTAGCAGCGGACGAGCTTGTGCCGGCAATTACGTATTTTATCGATATTCCGGTGTCCGAAATCGAACTGCGGATGGTACGCCAGAACGCAGGCGCTGACCGCATGGAAATGAACGGGCGCGCGTTCTATGAGCGAGTTCGGGAGGGCTTCCTTCAGCTCGCGAAGGAAGAACCGAGGTTCGAAGTGATCGATGGGAGAATGAACATCGAGGAAATCCGTCAGAAAGTATGGGACCGTTTCCAACGGGAGCTGACGAATCAGAGCAAGAGTGTCTGAACGAACAATGCAGAAGGGTTGATAGATGAGTGAGAGAATGAGCCGCTGGCGCAAGGTGCTACAGATGAAGTTTTCAATGACGTCAAGGACTTTTTCGACTCTCGCCGTTGTCTTGATTCTCTGCGGAATGGTGACAGGTTTCCTCTGGGCAGGTCAGGATGAACTATTTCTGAAAACCCGCCAATGGATGGAGGTATTCGGAAAGGTCTACACCGATGTGGTCATCAACTATGTGGATCGAGTGGATCCCGAAAAGATCATGCATGCCGGGATCGATGGAATGTTGAAAACACTCGACCCCTACACCGTCTATTTGGGTGAAAAGGAATCCGACGAGATGGAGCTCGTGACAACGGGCAAGTACGCCGGTGTAGGAATCACTATTGGTCTGCGCGACAGCTACATCACGGTGATCACCACCATTGAAGGCTATTCGGCGGCCAAGCAGGGGATCCAGAGTGGCGATCGAATCCTCGAAATCGATGGGGAGAGTGCCCGGAATATGACGACGGAAGAGGTGCGAAACCATTCGCGCGGTACTCCGGGAACAACCGTCAGGGTAAAAATTGAGCGGGAAGGCGAACCAAAACCTATCGAATTTGTACTGATTCGTGAAGAAATCCCGGTTAAGAATGTCACGTACAGTGGCTATGTAAGCGATGGTGTAGGATATCTGCGGCTCGAGCGCTTTTCGAGAACTGCGGGCGAAGATGTTCGGAACTCCATCAAAGAACTCCGGGAGAAGGGGAGCCTGAAGGCGCTTGTCCTCGACCTGCGAGACAATCCGGGAGGATTGCTCGACATGGCGGTCGATGTAGTTTCGAAATTCGTCCCAGAGAGCACGCTGGTGGTTTCCACAAAGGGGCGCCGAAGTGATTCAGAGCGGAAATATTATTCATATGAGAAGCCAATGCTGGAAGATGTCCCGATGGCACTCCTTGTCGATCGCGGAAGTGCGAGTGCAAGCGAAATTGTTGCAGGTGCATTTCAGGATCTGGACCGGGCGGTCATCGTCGGAACTCGTTCCTTCGGCAAAGGGCTTGTTCAAACCATTACTCGAATTTCTGAAGGGAGCTCACTCAAGATTACAACGGGCCGATACTATACTCCCAGCGGTCGCAGTATTCAGGAGGTCGACTACTTCCATCGAACGAAGGATGGTGTCGTCACGATAAAGCCCGACAGCCTGCGCAAGGAGTTTCTCACAGCCCACAATCGCAAGGTGCTTGACGGTCGAGGAATTACTCCCGACTCGACCGTCCTCGAAGAACCATCAAGCAAATTGCTTGAGGAACTGTCCCGCAAAGCGATGCTGTTTAAGTTCGCCAATCACCTGGCGAGCCAGAAGAAGAACATTGCCGAAGATTTCACGGTTGATGAACAACTCCTGAAGGATTTCGAAGGATTTCTGAAGGACAAGGAGTTCCAATACGAAGAAGAGTCGGAAACGAAGGTCAAGGAACTTCGTGAAGCTGCAGCAAAAGAACGCTATGGCAAGTCGTTTTACGAGGGGATCGATCGAATTGAGAACGCGATCAAGGCAGAAAAAGCTCGCGCATTTGAACGCTATGACAAAGAAATCAGAAATGCGCTCAGGCTTGAAATTATTGGGCGCTTGAAAGGCGACAAGGCAGCCATCGGTGCATCGATCAAGGACGATCAACAACTCCAGGTGGCAGTCGCTCTGGTGAAAAACAAGTCCCTCTACAAAAAAATGCTCACCGGAAGCCGCAAGTAAGTCTGCAGTTCTCCGGCGTTGTCTCCGGGATAAAATGAAGAAGGCATCTGCACCTCACGGTGTGGATGCCTTTCTTTTTGGCGCGGGCAATGGCAATGAATTCATGCGACAATCGAGTCCAACTTCTGTCGGACGAGGCGCACAATCTGTTCCAGGTCACCCTGCCGGTTGACGAAGTCGAAATTGTCGCTTTCAATGATCAGAAGCGGACCGCGCTTGTATCGGGAGATCCAATTTTCGTAATGCTTGTTGAGTTGTTCAAGATACTCCCGTTGGATCCCTTGCTCGAATGAACGTCCACGCCGGGAAATCTGCTGCATCAGTGTGTCGATCGAAGCCCGGAGATAGATCATCAAGTTTGGCGATTTCAGGTAGTCGGTCATTACCTCGAACAAGGAGACATAGTTGCTGTAGTCGCGTTGGTCCATCTTGCCGATATCGTACAGGTTGCGTGCAAAGATCTCGGCATCCTCGTAGATCGACCTGTCCTGGATAACGGAATCGTCCGACTCTGTCATCCGCTTATGATGTTTGAAGCGGTTCGCCAGGAAGTAAATCTGAAGGTGGAACGACCATCGGCTCATATCCGCATAGAAATCAGGGAGGTAGGGGTTGTCATCGACCGATTCAAAGTAGGGCTTCCAGCCGAATCGTTCCGACAGAAGACGGGTGAGCGAGGATTTTCCTGCACCGATATTGCCTGCAACAGCAACGAAGAGGGACTGCGAAGATTCTGCCATAGAATTGGGTCGTCGGAGTTGGTTTTTGATGAAGGGGGTACACGTAACTCGTTGAATGTATCCTAATCAGAGAAGAATAGCAAGGAACGAACGCGACGGCTGCATCAACGATCTCCGTGAATGGCACGGATCATTGCTTCAAGACCTTCGATGATTCGTGGTCCGGGCCGGCTGACGATACTGGCGTCGACGATGGCAACGCGCTTGTTCTGGATCGCTGTCAGCGATTTCCATTCAGGATAAGGCGAAAGGATATCGTCGATCGATCGCACGATATCATTTGTGGCAACAATCACGCCGGGCTGACGACGAAGGATTTCTTCTCTGCTCAAGACCGGATAGGCCGTTGAAGAATCGCGAACAATGTTCTGCCCGTTTGCAAGAGTCACAAGCTCATTGAGAAACGTCTTCGGGCCGATAGCAATAAGCGGGTTCAACGAGAGAATCAGCAAGACCGTTTCCTTCTTCATGGCGGCGGCCAGGCGGACAAGACTCTCCCGCCGGATTTGTAGAAGGGCCACAACCGAGTCGGCCGTTTGGCGTCTCCCGGTGAGTTCTCCGATGTCGACGATCGATTTGAACACGCCATCGATGGACCGGGGATGAGAGACAAACACCGGAGTCCCTGCCGAGGTGAGCTTTTCGAAGTCAGATCTCATGTTGCCGGAACCTGACATCAGTACGAGATCAGGCTGGAGGGCCAGAATGCGTTCGATGTTCGGATTGAGCATTCCGCCGATCTTTGCTTTGCGCTTTGCCGCATCGGGGTAGTCACAGTAATCGGTGACGCCAACAATGGAAGAGTCTGCTCCGATGAGGAACAGGATTTCCGTCAGGCTGGGTGCCAACGAAACGATTCTACGGGGAGAATGCTGCAGCGCCACGCTATGGCCAACATCGTCGGTGAAGGAGCGGGTTGATGGGCCGGGATGGCTGGTGTGCTTCTGGCACGAAGGGAAGAAGAGCGCGAGAACAAGAGCGATGATGAAAAGATGTTTCATAGAGTGCGGACTGCAAACGAAAAGAGCGAATCGGTTGATTCGCTCTTCAGAGTTGTCGTTTGTCAAAACAATTATTTGAAGGATGCAAGAGCCTCATCGACGGTATCGAAGTGCTCGAAGACCGTCACCAGCTTCGTCACAATGAGAAGTTGTTCGATCTTCTCGGAGGCGCGAGCCAGCTTCAGATTTCCCCCGGCATTCCGCACCGTCGTCAGTGCGCCGATCAGCATGCCGAGACCGGAGCTGTTCATGAATTTCACTTCTCCGAGATCCACCACCACCTTGTTCTTCCCAGCGTCGATCAACTTATGCAGCTCCTCGTTCAAAGATGATGCATCGGGCCCCCCCATCACA
>JBGPAN010000204.1:0-7182 GCA_041480785.1 Bacteroidota bacterium
GCAGTTCCGAAATTCTCGAAGACGACGAGGTTTGACCTTCCGAGTTCATGGGCGACATGCTGGCCGAAAGCAATTCCATCTCCAAGAACGACGATGTCAATATCCTTGATCTGCTTGCCGAGGAGCAAATCGCGGACGAACCCTCCTACAACGAACGCCTGTGTCGAGGTTCTGTCTGCGATCTCGCCGACTCGCTTCAGCAGTTGATCCTGTATGTCGATATGCTGTACCACGCGTTCACGAATCCATCTTTTGTTCATTCCCCATGAGAGAGGCGGTATTCGCTGAAATCTCCTTGAGGATCTCCTGGGCGACCTCGAGTGCCTGCAGTCCATCCCGACCAGTGACAGGAGGTTCTGTTCCATCCTGTACAGACTTAGCAAAAAGCTCCAACTCGTATTTCAAGGCGTTGACTTCCTTTACTTCCGGCTGTTCATACACGATAATGCGCTTTCGGGTGCCCTGATCGATTTTTCCAAGCATCATCGTTGGTTTCACGTTTGGATCTCCTTCGTCGACAAGGCGGAACACTTCCGAAAGACCCTGGGAAAAATCGATCGATATGTACGCGTCATTCTGAAAGAGGCGCATCTTACGCATCTTATTCTGCGAGATCCGACTTGCCGTAACGTTTGCGACGCATCCGTTTTCAAACTGAAGCCTTGCGTTCGCAATGTCTTCGCTCCCCGAGACAACCGACACACCATTGGCGTCCACTCGGACAACGCGCGACTTCACCAGACTCAGGATCAGGTCGATATCGTGGATCATGAGATCCAGCACCACCGCGACATCAGATCCCCGGGGATTGAATTGTGCGAGCCGATGCGACTCTATGAACAACGGACGGATTTTGTATTGTTCCAGAGCCAGGATCGCGGGATTGAACCGTTCAATATGTCCGACCTGGATGGAAACGTTTTTCTTCTCGGCAAGTGCGACCAGTTTCTTCGCCTGGTCAATTGTCTCGGTAATGGGCTTCTCGATAAATGCATGCAGGCCTCGCTCCAGAGCCTGGCACGCGACATCGTAATGTGTTGTTGTCGTTGTTGCGATACTGACAGCCTGAATATCCCGAAGCAGCTCTTCCAGGCTGACGTATGCCTTCGTCCCATGCTCGGAAGCGACCTTCTGCGCCTTTGCAGCATCTGCGTCGAACACTCCAACGAGATCGACGTTTGAGATTTGCGCCAGCATTTTTGTGTGAAGATTTCCCAAATGCCCCGTCCCAACCACCCCAATTCTGACCTTTTCCATTCTCGTGCCTCGTTTTGTCTTCTATTCTGTTGTCGGTTCGTTGCCGCCAGGACTCAATCGCTGGATGAAACCGATGATGCGGTCATAGCCTCCCAGCCGGTCATCATGATAATAAATAAATGCCGAATAGGCGTTGACCGTCCGCCAGTCATTGCCCTCGAGGGTAATCCAGTCATTCGGTCCAACGACATATTGATAGTCGTAGGTGCCGCGCCGCAATGACGTCGACCACAGGTAGCGACGGGTATCATCGTCGTACGTCATTGTGCAATTGGGCGATGGTGTCCAACCATTGAAATCGCCGACGACGAAAACCGTCTCGTACTGCCGGTATTCGGAAGCAAGCTCAAAACGATATCGGACATAGTCAGCATAGCGCGTAGCCGTTGTGATCGTTGAGACTCCGTTGTGATCTCCCCTCGGCGGTTGCTGGAAACGGCTGACATCTGCACCTTGGCGGGAACGAAGTTCTTGCCCTTCCGGGTATTCCGTGACGTCCCGGATATCGATGTGACGGTAGTCATTCCCTGGAGGTACATTGTCCACCCAAAATCTCATCTTCGTAGTTCCCAATCCGTCGACGAAGGTATTGGGACTGGGATTGTCGGCGTCGACTCTCCAATGGTTGCCAAGTTCACGGTTTTTGTAGATATCCACGGCTTTCAATTTGATTGGATAGAATACTTCTTCCTTCATCGACTCGGGCTGAGGCAGGGCGAACCCCACTTCGATCTTGTTCACCTGGTTGTACGGATTGACTTCGGAAGGAAGCGAGCGGTTGCTGATCTTCATCGCTGGAGCAAGCATTTCTTCCGCGACGAAAAACCGGCCGCGAGCAAGGACCTCTTTTGAGCTCGCGTCGACAACTTCAAAAACGTAATTCCCCGAGTGAGCAAAACGCTCAAGGCCGGCAATCCCCGGTATACGCACGCTGTAGTGAAACCGGTAAAACTGGACGCCCCCAGGAGCGGGATCGATCGACATCGGCGCTCTCGAACGATTTTGCATCTCGTCGTTGATGAAATACGAGTTCGTCACATTCCAGTCTCTGTCACAATGAATCACGCGAATGAAGAGGTCGGGCGGCTGCGTTTCTGTCACGTCAAAATCGATGGTGATGGGGCGAGACTCGAGCGTGGTAACCGGGAATCCCGCCTCCGCTGAGCCGTAGACTCGGAGACCTCTCACGCGATCAGAGAGAGTCTCTTGCGCGACAGCCAGCTGCACGAAAAGAATCGTGCCGAACACTGCATATCTGATCATCGTTTCACCTCATAAAGAGTGAAGTACATCAATTCTGGCCGTGTGATCCCAAGACCCGGAAACGTCCTCGTCATCACCGGCTTCATTGTTCCTGAGACTAGCCGCTCCGGCAATGGAGAACAGTCGACAACATACTCGGGATGAATCGCCGCTTCGTATTTCCTCTCCACCATCCCAATGTCATAGCCATCGCTGCCGAATGCGCGCCGGACTTCGGGAGCAATCATCCCCGAGGCGTCGAACACCTTTCGCTCAGAGACATATCCAATGACGCCAGCCTGCGGTGTCAAGACCGTTGTGCCCGCCGGAGTGTTGGTTCTCAGCCAATAGGCAATTGGCTTGAGGCATTCGTTCACACCCAGTTCGAGGTTGTTCATATGTGGGAGAGCCCAGCCCCGATAGATGAACTGATTCTGTGCAAGCGAAATTCCGGCGACGAGAAGGAGAAGAACGAAGCCTCGTTGCGGAGAAACGAGCGATGCAAGTTCGAGCCTTTTGATTCCCCAAAGTCCGTAGACGACAAAAACAGGAAGAACAAGAAGCAACTGCCGGGAAGCAACTTCAACATTGAACATGACATAGCACAGCGGAACAGCCAACGCCCAGATGAGAGGAAACCCCTCTTCTCGAATGATATGCCATCCGAATTTCCTCACGGTAACGACCACACCTCCGGCGAGAAAAAGGAGAGGTAGCAGTTGGGTTGCTCCAACGATCTTCATGTTCGCGAATGCATTCGCCAACATCATCGACCAGGAAAACCCGCTGAAAGGCGCGCTCTGCAGCTGGTTTGGAAGCATCGTCCCAAAATGGACATACGAAAACCCCAACCAGGTCCCCACAATCATCAAATACAGCACTACGGAACCGACCACAACCTTGATCGCCGACATTCTGTTGCGGCTGTTGAGAAGGGCATCGACCTGTGCAGCCAGGAAGAGGAACACTCCCTCGGGCCGAACGAGAGTCAATAACGCCGCGACAACCGAAGACGTGATGTGTTCCTTCTTGTATGCGTACCACAGCGTGAGCATGGCCAAAAGGATGGCGAGTGACGTCTCCGTTCCGGAACCTGCCCACCGAAGGAACCAAGCGTCGAACGAGAACATCCAGGCCGCGATGAGGGCGTACAATCGATCACGAATCACGATAAAGGCGAATGCCAGCACCGCCATCAGCGCCACGCTCGCAAAAACGATATCGAGAGTCTTGGCGACGATATATGGATCAAGATTGAGCTTCACACCCCCTGCAATGAGGAGAGCCCACAAGGGTCCGGTCACTCCGTATGATGTCGAGCCTGCATTGAAGGAGATCCCTTCTCCCCGTGCTATGTTTCTTCCGTATTGCAGATAGACGTATGTCTCATCGGGAGTATAGCTGAAGTGAAGACTGGCTGTTACATAGAAAACGAGGACGATGACCGCTGCACCGTATTGCAGGACGATCCGCCAAAGGAACATCCTTCTCCTCAGCTGCCGTTCCAGTCTCTCAGTCAACTCGATCCCTTATCCACATCGAAAAGTCAGCAACTGTGTGAAACGCGTATTTTGTCTTCGATTGCACAACTTTTTCCTTGCTGTAGGCGTCCCACAGAACTATCGCAACTTTCACTCCTGCCTCCCGAGCGGCTTTGACATCCCCGATCGAATCTCCAACCATCAGCACTTCATCCTTCCGAAGGGAAAAATGGTCCAGGATTTTCTGAATGCCTTCGGGGTCCGGTTTGTGGTTCACAACATCATTGCCTGTAACCACATACTCGAAATACGGCATAAGCGCGAATGATAGCATTGTGATGGTCGTGGTGTGGATGCCCTTGCCTGTAAACAATGCGCAGTGGACCTTCCGCTTCTGCAGAAACCGAAGCAGATCACGGATCCCCGGGTGTAACCGCGCTAACTCTTTGTGATGCTTTCTGTAATAGGCGAGGTACTCCTTCATCGCCTGGTCGATCTGTTCCTCTTTCACAACATCGAGAAGAGCCCCCTCTTCCGGCGGACCGAACATCGCCACAATCTCGGCAGGCGTGTACGTCTTCCCCTTGTATTTCATGGCGATGTAATTGAACGAATCGAAAATCAATTGATTCGTATCCGTCAATGTGCCATCCATATCAAAGATGACGCATTTGAATTTCGGACGTTTGCCCCGCAGTTTTTCCAGTGACGGCAATCTGGTGCGGATCATCGCGGCTTCACCTTCAAAGAGGTCGGAAATAGGAAAGGCGCCAAGCACGACTCCGGAGAAAACTGCAACGGAGGGATCGACGCCTCACACTCTCGCTACGGCACGTTCGCTTTGCTGGCATTCAACACATCCGGGCTTCTCCCGTTGTGGAACGATCGCCACTTCGAACAAAGACATCCGGGCGGCTTAGAGTACCCCGCTTGATTCCTCCGAGCAATCCACAACTCGTGACATCAAATATACCAAACCTTTCTCTGCCGTGCAATAATGTGAAGCGAGCTCGAAATCGGCTGCAAAGACATTGCGAGCGATGCGTGGCGACGACGAAGCCGGCACACAGCCACATTGCTTCTCGTTCCAATTCTCTCTACTTTGCAGTTGTGAAAAAGCAAATCATCCTCCGCAAAAACGAGGAGCATCGGATCCTCGCCGGCCATCTGTGGGTGTTCTCCAACGAAATCAAATCAATAAACGGCACTCCTGAAGCGGGCGACGTCGTCGAACTTCTCCGGCACGACGAGAAACTCCTCGGGGTTGGGTTCTACAACCCTCATTCTCTCATCGCCTTCCGGCTCCTGAGTCGGGACGTAGAGACCATCACTTTCGAGTTTTTCGAGCGTCGGATTACCCAGGCACTGCAGCTGCGCAAACGGCTCTACCCCGACGCAGAGACGTTCAGGCTCGTCCATGGCGAGGCCGATTTTCTCCCTGGCCTGGTGATTGACAAGTACAACGAGTATCTCTCACTCCAGACTCTCGCCGTTGGGATGGATCGCCGGACGACGCTCATCTGCGATGTTCTTGAGTCGATCTTCCACCCCAAAGCGATTGTCGAACGGAATGAATCGCCTCTGAGGGCACTCGAGCAATTGCCTCAGAAGAAAGGGGTCTTGCGTGGAACGAGCGGGCAGACCATCGTAACAGAGTATGGTGTGAAGTTCAAAGCAGCGCTGATGGAAGGACAAAAGACCGGTCTCTTTCTGGACCAGAGGGAGAACCGGCGGGCAATTCAGCGGTATGTCAAAGGCTCAACGGTTCTGGATTGCTTCTGCAACGACGGGGGATTCGCCCTTTACGCTGCTCTCGCCGGCGCAGCGAGTGTCCTCGCAGTTGACAGTTCGGAGAGCGCGATCGCGAACGCGAAAGTGAATGCGACCATTAACGAGGTTCCCGACATCCAATTCGAGACGTGCGATGTGTTTGACAAACTCCCCGAGCTCGACAAAACTGGGCAGCGGTTCGACGTCGTCATCCTTGATCCCCCTTCTTTCAGCAGAAACAAGAAGACTGTCGCCACAGCGCTCAAGGGTTACCGGGAGATCAACGCGGGAGCCCTGCGACTCATCAATCCCGGCGGCATGCTCGTGACTGCATCGTGCTCCCACCACGTCTCCGATCAGTCATTCGTCGAGACAATCGAAGCGAGTGCACGTCTAACTCATCGAACGATCCAACTGCTGGAATGGCGAGGCGCCGCTCCCGACCATCCTACGCTGCCAGCGATGCCAGAGACGGCATATTTAAAATTCGGTATCTTCGCAGTCCGCTGAACTATTGCATCTCTGAGGGCTCGGAACTATATTATTGGAGTAATCGTTGTGAAGATTGATAACGGGAGATGAGAACGATGAAACGATATCCTGCGTTTTGCGCGGCCTGGCTGCTCGCAATTCTGCCGGCACTCTCACTGGCTCAGGAATATCCGCAGCGCGACTCTTCGATTGTGTTCACACCTGCAAGCCCCAATCTGATTCAGAAAACCACGTATGAGCCGTACCGCAGCGCTTGGGGGGCGGATCTTCTGTTGTCGAACAACGGATTTGGCGTAGGGGCATTCTATCGGCACGAATTTTCGGATGTCCTCGCCGGCTTTGTCCAACTGGCAATTTCCGATGTGAAGGATGACGCCGAGATAGATTATATTGATCCTTATACAGGAACATCGTACACGCCAGGAAAAGTCAATCGCCTAATGCTTTTTCCACTTACAATTGGAATGCAGTATCGACTTTTCAGCGAGACGATCGCCGATAATTTCCGTCCCTACCTCAGCGCAGGGCTGGGACCCTCGGTCATCATGGTTGCACCGTACGCGACTCCTACAACGGTTAACGATCCCCTTCTGGGCACATATACCTACTATGAGCAGATTGACTTCTTCACAAGCCTGAAGAAAGCTCAGATGAAGGTGACTCTCGGAGCCTACGTCGGCGCGGGGGCGTATTTCGGCATGAACTCAGGCACGCTGACCGGTGTCAGCTTCCGCTACTATTACATTCCGTATGCTCCGGGCATTGAGAGCCTCCAGAACATCAAGATCAAACACTTCGGAGGATTCTACATCACGCTGAATTTCGGCTCTCTCATCTGATCTGGTCTGCACAATCGGGTAGGAGGCGGGGTTGCCCCCGCCGTCCTCCCACACCACCGTACGTACGGTTCCGTATACGGCGGTTCACAAAGAGTGTTGAA
>JBGPAN010000205.1:0-7169 GCA_041480785.1 Bacteroidota bacterium
AAAATGTGCGCGAAACTTCGTGAGCTTATCCCACGTCAAATGTTTGAGGTCGCAATCCAGGCGGCCATCGGAAGCAAGGTGATATCACGGGAAACGCTGAGCGCCATTCGGAAAAATGTGATAGCAAAGTGTTATGGCGGAGACATTTCCCGCAAGCGCAAACTGCTGGAAAAGCAAAAAGAAGGAAAGAAACGGATGAAGCAGGTCGGCCGGGTTGAGATTCCCCAGGAGGCCTTTCTCGCTGTCTTGTCCATGGAGGATTAATGAAAGAAAGCAGGAAAAAGAAAACCGAGGAGCAGGACGAAGAGAACACCTTGATGCTGAAGGCCCTGGCATTCCTCAAGGAACTCGCCATCGTTTTTGGTGCGTTCCTTGTCCTGAACAACTTCGTAATTGCGTCGTTCCTCGTTCCGACAGGCTCGATGGAAAATGAAGTCATGACAGGCGATCTTCTCTTCGTCAATAAATTCATCTATGGCGGAACATCACCAAGGAATATTCCTTTTACAAACGTTCGTTTGCCGTGGTTTCGCATCCCCGGCTTTCGTGATGTCGAGCGCGGCGATGTGATCGTTTTCGTGTTTCCAGGATACCGTGATGAAGTTGCCCCCGAAGATTTCACCTTCTACCTCAAACGTTGCGTTGCCTTGCCCGGCGATACAGTCCGTGTTGTGAATCGCGTGTTGTACGTCAACGGAGTTCCTGCGCCTCTGCCCCGGAACATGAAGTTCAGCTCCAGGCCCAGTTATGGTCTGACGGTGGAGGATCGCATTTTCCCGAAAGGTGCACAATGGAATGAAGAGAACTACGGCCCCATTGTTATCCCGAAGAAAGGGATGGTCGTTCATCTCAATCGAGAGAACATCCAGGCCTGGGACACATTCATTCGCCGCGAAGGACATACGGTCAGTGTTGACCAAAGCAGAATTGTGATTGATGGCAAAGACGCCGCGGAGTACACTGTTCGGAAGGATTATCTCTTCGGTATGGGGGATCACCGCGACAACAGCCTGGACTGCAGATACTGGGGATTCATTCCGAGAGAGAATCTGGTCGGGACGCCGTTGATCGTATACTGGTCGTGGGACACAGAGATCCCGATCTACAACATCTTCGCAAAACTCGGATCAGCTCGTTTGGGTAGAATCGGTACGGTCATCAAGTAGGGATGGTGGACGAGGAGCGTCATACCATACCCGCACGTTCTCCCTCCGGAGAGCTTCTGCCTGATCAGCAGGAGGACATTCGGCAGCCAGAGGAAGCAACGGCTCTGCCCATCAGGCAGCGAGCCGGCAGCTTCTTCAAGACGCTGCTCTTTACGATCCTTGTCGCATTCTTCCTGAAACTCTTCGTCGTCGAAGCCTTTCGCATTCCCTCCGGATCGATGGAGAACACTCTGCTGGTCGGCGACTTCTTGCTCGTCAACAAACTAGCGTATGGTTTGAAATCGCCGAGGTATGCACCGTTTACATATCTGTCAATTCCTTCCTTCACGTTGCCGCTCTTTGGGAGCGTCCGCCGCGGGGATGTGGTCGTCTTTGAGTTTCCCGGAAAGCACAGCGGGGAGCTGCCATCCGGGCCTGAGTATTATATCAAGCGTTGTATCGGACTTCCGGGCGACACGATCAGCATTCGTTCTGGATATGTAATGGTCAATGGTCGCGAAGTGCTCCTGCCGTCGCATGCAAAATCCTCCGTCATCGCTGGAACAGTACAGCTCGATGTTGCTGACGGTGGGCAGTCGTTGCATCCGGCCATCGACGGCAATAACTTCGGTCCGACGATCGTCCCGAAAAAAGGAAATATGATTCTTCTGACTCCCTCCAACATCGCCTCATGGAAGGGGTTCATCGAACGTGAACATCACTATGTGGAGGTTTCTTCCAGCGGATCGATTGTCATTGATCGAGTGGAAACATCCCACTATGCCGTCGGGCAGGACTACTATTTCATGCTGGGCGATAATCGAGGGAACAGTCTGGACAGTCGTTTCTGGGGTTTCGTTCCTGATGACCACATAGTTGGTGAGGCACTCCTTCTTTATTGGTCATGGGATTCAGAGCGCCCCGGCGACGAGGCCCACAGCCAGTCGGCGAGCATTCGATGGAACAGGATCGGTACGCTGATCCGGTAGGAAGAATGCGTATGTGTGATGGAAATCCAAATGAAACCCTTTGCATGCGGTGTCAGGACTTTTGTCCTGACACGATTGTGGGCCTTCTTACTGTCAGGCCCAAAGGGCTCCCTCGGAGAGGAAACTCCTGACAGCAAACGATGTGTATTCGTCCGAGCCTCTAGATCCCAAACAAAAACGTAGAATAGGATTTCAGCGCTGATCGTGGCGGGCCTTTATCTCCATATTCCTTTCTGCGAACACAAGTGCATCTACTGTGACTTCTATTCTATTGCCCCGGGAGAGGGATTGGTTCGTTCGGAATTGCCGACAGGACGATTCCTCGAGGCGCTGAAGAAAGAGATCGAGGTCAGGGCTCGGGCAGGGAATTCCGGGATTTCATACGAGACAGTATTCTTCGGGGGCGGCACCCCTTCACTCCTCTCCACGCTGGAGTTGGGCGCAATTCTGGAGCATCTTGCCGGGCATTTTTCGATTGAACCGAATGCAGAAATCACAGTTGAGACAAATCCCGGGACTGTGGATCGACAGAAGCTTCAGGAGTTTCGCTCCCTTGGCATCAACCGATTGAGCATTGGAGTGCAGTCATTCCACGATGACGATCTGCATTTCCTGACACGGATCCATTCGTCTCAGGAAGCGAAGCGCTGCGTGCACGATGCATATGCTTCGGGCTTCGAAAACGTCAGCATCGATCTGATCTTCTCGCTGCCATCACAGACCACGGAGCGATGGATCTCCAATCTCGACCAGGCGATGGAACTGAACCCGACCCACATCTCCTGTTATAGCCTGATCGTGGAGGCGAATACACCACTCTTCAGGATGGTCGAGAGCAAACAGGTCTCGGTGTTGAATGCCGAGACTGATGCAGAGTTATACGAGATGACGATTGCATATCTTACGGGGTGCGGCTACGAACAATATGAGGTCTCGAACTTTGCGAAACCCGGATTCAAATCCAGGCATAACAAGAGTTACTGGGAGCACACGGACTATTTGGGATTCGGACCATCGGCGCACTCGTTCAAGACCAGAAGCCAGCATGCCGACGGTCCCGAACGGTCGTGGAACGCTGCCAACCTTTCCGACTACTGTTCGAAACTCGAACTGGGTCAACTTCCTGTGATCGGGATGGAACATCTGACGGTGGGCCAGCTCGCCGAGGAGGAGATCTTTCTCGGTCTCCGCAGTGAGGGAATCGACCTCTGCGGCTTTCGGACGCGGTTCGGCAAAGACCTGATTACGGAACACGAGTTGCAGGTGCGTGATCTTCTGGAGACCAGTCTGGCGGTTGTTGAGAACGGCAAGCTTCGCCTTACCGCAAAGGGGTATCCGCTGTGTGATGAGATTTGCGCTTCCTTTCTCTCGTGAAATCAGTATTGCAGTTCAGAGCATTTCGTAATAGATTTTTTGGATTTCGGTCTCGTCCGCATTGTCACTTTTTCAAGAGGAGTGCATGGAACACAAGAAAATCAATCGGATCGTAGCGCTGGGCGTTTTCTTCGTTTCGCTGGCCACCTACGTTGTTACACTGTCGCCTACGGTGGTGTTCTGGGATGTCGGCGAGTTTTGCGCCGCTGCATTTTCCGTTCAAGTGCCTCACCCGCCGGGGGCTCCGTTGTTTCTCATCCTCGCACGTATCGCTTCCATGATACCATTCACTCCCGATCTGGCCGTGAGAATGCACTTCATCTCGGCAGTGGCGAGTGCGATCGCCTGCATGATTCTGTACCTTCTTGCCGTGCGCTTCATCCTGAAGTGGAGAGAGACGCCGCTGACGACCTACGATAGGATTGTTGTCTACGGATCGGCGGTTATTGGAGCGCTGTCCATGACGTTCAGTCCGACCTTTTGGTTCAATGCCGTTGAGGCAGAAGTCTATGGCATGAGCATGTTCTTCGTGAGTGGAATCATCTGGCTCGGATTACGATGGTACGATCGCGCTGACAAAGAGCGCGGGGACCTATATCTCCTCCTCATTTTCTACATCGTTGGTCTTTCCGTCGGCGTTCACTTGCTGGCGATCTTGGCGTTGTTTCCCGTCATGCTCTTGTACTATCACCGGCACTATGAGTTCTCCATACAAACATTTCTGGTCTTTGGAGGCGTCTCTCTGGTCATTTTCGCAGTCGTCTACCTTGGAGTCGTAAAAGCGCTTCCGTCAATGCTCGACGGGGAGTTTGGTGGAACGAAGAGCGAGATATTCACGTATCTGCCGTTCATCCTGCTGGGCGCAGCCGCCTACGGTGTCTATGAATCGATCAAGAGGCAGAAGCGCATTCTCAATGTCGCATTGTTGAGTTTTCTCTTCATTGTCCTCGGCTATTCCACGTATGCGCTGGTGTATGTTCGTGCAAACGCCAAACCGCCGATGAACGAGAATGACCCGAGCACGATGGCGCGCCTGGTGTCGTACATCAACCGGGAGCAATACGGCGAGGCTCCGTTGATCAACCGGAGATGGAACACTGAGCCCGAACAAAAGGCCGCACATCAGAAGTACGCCAGCGACATGGACTATTTCCTCAAGTACCAGCTTGATCATATGTATCTCCGATATTTTGGCTGGAATTTCGTGGGAAGCGAGGGGGACTTTAAGGAGGCGGGCGTTGATTGGAAACAGCTGTATGGAATTCCTTTGTTCCTCGGCATCCTGGGGGCGTTCTATCATTGGCGCAAGGACTGGAAGATGGCGTCGGTCGCAACAGCGACATTTCTGGTATTGGGTCTGGCTCTCGTGGTGTATTTCAACATGCAGGAACCTCAGCCGCGGGAACGTGACTACTTCTATGTCGGATCGTTCTTCATTTTTTCAATGTGGATCGGCATCGGTGTCCTTGGGATTGTGGATTGGGTGAAAGAGAGGTTTCAAGCGAGCGGCGGATATGCCCTGTCAGGATATGGCGTGCTGATCCTTGCTTTTCTCCTCGTCCCGGCAAACATGTTCCGCACAAATTTCCATCAGGCGAACAGGAGTGGCAACTACGTGGCATGGGACTACTCCTACAATCTGCTCCAGAGCTGCGATCAGGATGCTGTCCTTTTCACGAACGGTGATAACGACACGTTTCCCCTCTGGTACCTTCAGGATGTCGAAGGTGTCCGACGGGATGTCCGCGTGGTATGCCTGAGTCTCTTGAATACGAGTTGGTACATCCGCCAGCTGAAGCACGAGCAGCCGTATGGCTCGAAAAAGATCTCCATGATGACGCCTGATGTCGAGATTGACAATATCGGACCTCGCCAGTTTGAACCGCGTGTCATCAAGCTCCCGGTTCCAGGGGAGGTGATGAGACAGTTCGGCGTCGAAGGGACTGCCGGAACCATCACGATGAAAGACAAAGGGACCCCTGCTCCCGATACGATTTCATTCTACATGCAGAATACCCTACAGGTCGGGGATGTGAAAGCACTTCGGGTGCAAGACCTCATGGTGTTCGATATCATTGTGTCTTCGAATTGGGAGCGGCCTGTTTACTTCGCCATGACCGTGTCTCCCGACGGTCAAATTGGTCTCAGGGACTACTTGCAGCTTGAGGGGTTGGCCTTCCGCCTCACGCCGAAAAAGGGAACATCGTTCTGGTCTAACATTAACGAGTACCGAATGCGGGCTCAATTGTTCACGGACGTTGAGAAGCCATCGAAGACGTCGGCCATGGGTTATCGATGGCGTGGACTCGACAACAAGAATACCTATTTCGACGAAGACATCAGGCGCTTGATGACAAATTACCGGCAGGCGTTTGGCCTGCTTGCACAGTACTACGCAAACACGCCTGGTCAAAATGCCAAAGTCGTCGAAACACTGGACCGGATGGAAAAGCTCATTCCGCGTCACGTCATCCCTATGGACTACCGGACGAAGATCTATGTCGCGAACCTCTACAATGTTGCTGGAAAAGAGGAAACATCCCGGGAGCTGAACAATGACATCATCAATGAATTGAAGCCGATCGTTGAGCGAGGTAAAGCCGAACCGATGTCATATGACAATCCATATATCGTTCTGATGCAGATATACGAGAGCATGCAGATGTTCGACGAGGCATTAAAGCTCGTCGATCAGATTCGTCTTGTCTACAACAAAGAGCCCGGCATCGATCAGGGGATTGAGCAGATCCGGGCGCGTCTTCTCGCGGAAAAAAGTGCTTCCAGGAAAGATACACTCGCGACTTCCGGGGTGTCCAAACCCCAGCAACAGAAACCTTCACCGGAGAAAGGGAAATAATGAGGGTGAAACACTCCGGTGGTATAGAAAAAGAATCCCGTCGCGAGCATTGGGAGACGCTTTGGCAAGAGAAAAAGAAGGACGTTCAGCAGGTCTATTCGAACGAAGGCAGAATTCTGGAACAGCTTCTGCACGTTTGCGATCTTCGGGGTAAAAGTGTGCTTGAGGTGGGGGCTGGGACAGGAAGGGATAGTTTCCCTTTGATCGAATATGGTGCAAAAGTCGTCCAGCTCGACTACTCTGTGAATTCTCTTCAGATTCTGAAAGGGTTATCAGAAGAACTCCATGTACAAAGCAATATTGTCGGGGGAGACACTTTTGAACTGCCTTTTCGCGACGAGACATTTGACGTTGTGTTTCATCAGGGTCTCCTGGAACATTTCCGGCATCCGCAAGCTCAGGCATTGCTCAAGGAGAATATCCGCGTCCTGAAGCCGGGCGGGTATCTCCTGGTTGACGTGCCGCAACGTTATCACCCCTATACCGTTGTCAAGCACGTTCTGATTGCCCTCGACAAATGGTTTGCGGGCTGGGAGCGCTCCTTCTCGACGCCTGAGCTCAGGTCGCTTTTGCTCTCCCTTGGACTCACAACGGTCCATGCCTATGGGGAATGGATGTACCCGAGTCTTTTGTACCGCACCTTCCGCGAAGTCTTGAAGAAAACGGGCGTGACACTCCCCTTGAATCCTCAGCCGGTTAAACCTCTCACGACTCTCCGCATGAAGATTCGTCAGTCGTTGCATGAGACGGCTCTTCCACTCTACACCGGGATCTCGATAGGGGCCATCGGGAAGAAACAACAAG
>JBGPAN010000206.1:0-7167 GCA_041480785.1 Bacteroidota bacterium
ATAACGATGCTCCTTTCGAACGCCTTTGCGGCTTCGATGTCGATAACGATGTTTGACAGTTTGGACAAAGCTCTGCGAGCGGATCCTTCCTGAGCGTCCGTTCCGGAATGACATCACCGCAGCGGATGCAACTCACGACTTGCTGTTTTCCGGCATGTCGCAGCAGTTGGAGTTCGGTCCCTTCGAGTACCATATGCTCGCAACGCTTCATGGGATCAGAATTGCACAGCTTCACGGGAAGCTGGCACACGGAGCAAACGAACTTCTCCCCTTCAGCAAATGAACCTGACGGATCAGACGCCGCAATTTCCGTCAACACTGTTCTCAACTTCTTCACAGTCGATGGTTTGAATTTCTTTTTCGACGTTCGCGCCATGGTCACCCGCACATTTCTTCTGGAGAGGGACTGTAAATGAGGATTTATTTGAATCGGTTCAGTGCTTTCATGTAGTTCGCACGTTCAAAGGCCGCCGGATCAGCAACGGAAGCCTGACTCATGCTCCCCTTCATCTGTTCGACGGAGAGATATTCGTGTTCTACCATCCACTTGTTAAGATCTTCCAGGACTGCGGTCACATGTTTTGGTCCGTGGTGCAACAGCGCCGAGCACATCATCGTGACGTCTGCACCCGCCATCACCATTTTGATGACATCAGCCGCGGAGTGGATACCTGATGTTCCAGCCAGGCTTGTCTTCACGACTCCGTGCAGAATAGCGATCCACCGAAGCGGCAGCCGCATTGCGTCGGAAGTACTAAGCGTGACATCCGGCTTGACCTCGAGAGCATCAAGATCGAAATCCGGTTGGTAGAACCTGTTGAAGAGCACCAATCCATTAGCGCCCGCCCGGTCCAGACGCGCGGCCACGTGTGCCAGCGAACTGAAGTACGGGCTCAACTTCACCGCGACAGGAATCCGGACAGCGCGCTTCACGGCATGCAACACATTGATGTAACGGTCTTCCACTTCCTGACTTGTCAGCGCGGGGTCAGTGGGAATATAATAGATATTGAGTTCGATAGCATCCGCTCCCGCCTGTTCCATCTTCTGAGCATACTCAATCCAGCCTCCGGCGGAAATCCCATTCAGGCTGCCAATAACAGGGATTCCGAGGGACTGCTTGGCCTTATGGAGGAGTTCGATGTATTGTTCGGGACCGAGATTATACTCCTCAGGTGTTGGGAAGTAGTCGAGGGCTTCCACGTGACTGTTCGAACCGGACTTCAAATAGTGGTCGAGTTCAGCAGCCTCATGTTCAATCTGCTCTTCGAACAGCGAATACATGACGACGGCGGCACATCCAGCATCTTCCAGCCGCTTCATGCTGTCCAGGTTCCGGGAAAGCGGGCTCGCCGAAGCAACGATAGGATTCTTCAGTTTCAATCCGAGATAGGTAGTTTTCAGATCCATTGTACCGTTTCCTTCGTTCAGTTTCAGAGTTCAGTGTTCTGTACACCGTCGCGTGCAGCTGTGGTTTTGTTACGCGGTCGGCGTTTTATCCTTTTCCCCGTCATTACCGGCGAGTTGTTCCAACAACGCCCACCGGCTTCGGATATCCTCGACTGCCAGTTTATTGAGATCCTTGGCACGGTCGGGATAGATCTTCTCGAGCATGTTGAATCTCGTCTCCAGTGACGTGAAGGCTGTCAACGGCTGTTTCGGAGCCTTGGAATCGAGTTTAAATGGATTCTTGCCTGCCGCCGCGAGCGTAGGATTGTAGCGGAAGAGCGGGAAGTATCCGGTATCGACGGCGAGTTTCTGGTTCGTCATTCCACGCGCCATATCGATACCATGAGCGATACAGTGACTGTACGCAATGATCAGTGATGGGCCGTCGTACGCTTCAGCTTCGATAATGGCCCTCACTGTCTGTGCATCGCTGGCTCCCATCGCAATCTTCGCCACATAGACGTTTCCGTACATCACGCCCATAAGAGCGAGATCCTTCTTTTGGGTCGGCTTTCCTGCTGCAGCAAACTTCGCGATAGCAGATCGGAAGGTCGCCTTCGACATCTGTCCACCAGTGTTCGAGTAGACTTCTGTGTCGAGCACGAGAATGTTGACATTGCGGCCTGAGGCCAGAACGTGATCCAGTCCACCGTAACCGATATCATAGGCCCATCCGTCGCCGCCCATGATCCAGACACTCCGTTTGACAAGGTTGTCAGCGATGTTCAGCAGGTTCTTGGCGTCAGCGCTCTTTATCTGAGCGAGCTTCTCTTTCAGGATCTTCACACGCTCGCGCTGATCGTGGATACCTGCTTCGTCCGACTGTTCGGCAAGGAGCAACGACGTGGCAAGATCGTTCCCGATGTCACTCGCCATCTTCTCGACCATTTCCTTCGCCATCTCAGTCAGTTTGTCGATCGTCAACCGCATCCCGAGTCCGAACTCAGCGTTATCTTCGAACAGCGAGTTCGACCAAGCCGGGCCACGCCCATCAAGGTTCTTTGTCCAGGGGGTCGTGGGAAGATTGCCGCCATAAATCGATGAACAGCCCGTTGCGTTCGCGATGACAGTGCGATCACCAAACAGTTGGCTGACAAGTTTGACGTAGGGGGTTTCGCCGCAACCCGAACAAGCACCCGAATACTCAAACAGGGGTTGGAGGAATTGCGATCCCTTCACCGTATCGACTTTCACCGTTCGACGGTCGAGTTCGGGCAGGTTCAGGAAGAAGTCGTAATTCGCACGCTCTTGTTCGCGAATCGGCGGCTGAGCTTTCATATTGATCGCTTTGACCTTGACCTGCGACTTGCTCTTTGCCGGGCACACTTCAACGCACAGCGAGCAGCCGGTGCAGTCTTCCGGTGCAACCTGAAGCGAGTATTTCTTCCCTTTATATTCAACTCCTTTGTAGTCCATAGATTTGAACGTCGCGGGTGCGTTCTTGAGTTCCGCCGAGTCGAGGATTTTCACGCGGATAGCCGCGTGTGGGCACACGAGAACGCACTTGTTGCACTGTATGCAAATCTCCATCTCCCATACCGGTATTTCCAATGCGATGTTTCTCTTTTCCCATTGAGCGGTTCCTGTCGGGAATGTACCATCCTGCGGCAAGCGGCTAACGGGGAGTTCATCCCCCTTCCCGGCAATGATCCTCGCAGTCGTCTTCTGTACAAACTCCGGAGCGAGGTAAGAGACCACCGGTGGCATTTCGATCGTGCTGGTAACCTTCTCAGGCACCTTCACCTGGAACAGGTTTGCCAGCGTGGCATCGACGGCTGCGAAGTTCTTCTGTACAACCGATTCGCCCTTCCTGCCGTAAGTCTTCTTGATCGATGATTTGATAGCCTCAATCGCCTGCTCTTTTGGCAACACGCCCGAGATCGCGAAGAAACAGGTCTGCATGATGGTGTTCACGCGGCCACCCATGCCTGTCGATGATGCCACTTTGTAGCCGTCAATGACATAAAACTTCAACTGTTTCTCGATGATTCCCTTCTGGATATGGCGTGGCAATTCATCCCACACCTCGTCAGGACCGTAGATGCTGTTCAGCAGAAATGTTCCACCCCGCACTGATGCTTCCAGGACGTCGAACTTTTCAAGGAAGAACCACTGGTGACATGCGATGAAGTTCGCCTGATTGACCAAGTAGCATGAGTGAATTGGACGCGGACCAAACCGGAGGTGGGAGACCGTTGTCGAGCCTGATTTCTTTGAATCGTAGACAAAGTATCCCTGGGCGAAGTTCTGCGTGTCCTCACCGATAATCTTGATGGAGTTCTTGTTCGCACCAACGGTTCCGTCAGCCCCGAGGCCGAAGAACAATGCACGGACCACATCATCCGGCTCAATGCCGAACGCCGGATCGTACACGAGGCTGGTGTGCGTGACATCGTCGTTGATACCGACCGTGAAGTGATTCTTCGGCTGGCCCTTCTTCAATTCGTCAAAGACCGCCTTCACCATCGTCGGAGTAAATTCCTTCGATGACAAACCGAATCGTCCGCCGATGACACGTGGGACTGACTTGAGCGGCGACTTGCCTGACGCCATGCTCTCGCTCAACGCTGTGATCACATCGCAATAGAGTGGTTCTCCGATTGCGCCAGGTTCCTTTGTTCGGTCGAGGACGGCAATCTGCTTCACAGTCGTCGGGAGAGCGTCAATGAACTGTTCGACGGCAAACGGTCTGAAGAGCCGTACTTTCAGCAAGCCAACCTTCTCTCCATGGGCGTTCAGATGTTCAACCGTCTCGTGTGCGGTTTCGGCGCCTGAACCCATCATGATAATGACGCGCTCTGCATCCGGGGCACCAAAATATTGATACAGCTTGTACTGGCGGCCAGCCACGGCAGCGAATTTATCCATCGCCTTCTGCATGATTGCAGGGAATGCGTTGTAGAACGGATTTGCCGTTTCGCGAGCCTGGAAGAACACATCGGGGTTCTGTGCGGAACCGCGCAAAACCGGATAGTCCGGCGAGAGCGCACGCTGACGATGCTGGTGCACGAGCTCATCATCGATCATCTGACGATAGTCGTCGTCCGAGAGCTGCTCCATCTTCATGACTTCTGCCGACGATCGAAAACCGTCGAAAAAGTGAACGATCGGAACGCGCGCTTCGAGGGTCGCGGCCTGCGCAATGAGCGCGAAATCATGAATCTCCTGCACCGAATTGGATGCGAGCATTCCCCAGCCAGTCGAGCGAACAGCCATGACGTCACTGTGATCTCCAAAGATCGACAGCGCGTGAGTCGCGACGGTCCGGGCCGACACATGGAATACTGTAGGAGTAAGTTCGCCGGCAATCTTGAACATGTTGGGGATCATCAGCAACAATCCCTGAGAGGCTGTGAAGGTCGTCGACAGCGCACCGGTCTGGAGTGCTCCGTGGACGGCACCAGCGGCTCCTCCCTCACTCTGCATCTCAACAACCAAGGGGATTGTCCCCCAGATGTTTTTCTTTCCCTGGGCTGACCATTCGTCTGCCCACTCACCCATCGTCGAGGAGGGTGTGATTGGATAGATGGCAATGACTTCATTGGTCTTGTGTGCGGAATACGCCGCAGCCTCGTTGCCATCGATAGTTACCATCTTTCGCTTAGAGTTGGGAAGTGCTTGATCTGACATCGTTAGTCGCGCCTTTCTAGTTGGGATGAATGCCTAGTCGAACGCATCAAGGCAAGAAGTATTCCAGCCGATGGATGCTTCACTGCTTCAAAATTCCCTGAAAAACCACCGAAATACGCGAGAGTATTCCCACATTCGAGAACGACTGGGCCCCATTTGCCAGAATGAATAAATGACCAATCAGGAGTGGGAATTGAGAATCTCTCTCACATCGAATAAATGATCAGAGTGGGGGATCTCTCTATTCTCTGCCATTCGACAACTACTGTCTGCATCAAGACGATCACAGTTCTCTGTCATGGATCATCAAGCTGAGAAGTATCTCCGAACGTCAGTGCAGCTAGAGCGCGACCGTCGCAGAAAGCCCACTATGCCCATAAATGAGCCGCCTCATCTTTGTTGGGCAAGATGCCGTATTCTATGGAAGATTTGGCCATTTTTTCGTTTCTTCGCACTACAGGTCATCGGTATGCTACTCACAAAGGTGGATGAATGCCGGAAACTCTTACGATTATCGACAATAGAACAGGCAAGAAGTATGACATCTCCATCGAAAATGACACGATCAGAGCGGCAGACCTAAGGCAGATCAAGGTCAGAGATGACGAGTTTGGTTTGCTCAGTTACGATCCAGCGCTCATGAATACTGCTGCGGTCAAGAGCCGGATTACTTA
Organism: Bacteroidota bacterium; assembly: GCA_041480785.1. Classification (GTDB taxonomy): domain Bacteria; phylum Bacteroidota; class Ignavibacteria; order UBA10030; family UBA10030; genus UBA9647. The sequence continues at coordinate 5,754 of JBGPAN010000206.1, forward strand.
CATCGATGGCGACAAAGGGATTCTTGAGTATCGTGGATATCCGATTGAACAACTTGCAGAGAACTCGACCTCGTACTTGGAAGTTGCCTACCTGTTGATCACTGGAGAATTGCCAAACCAGCAGCAGCTTGAGGCATGGCGTGCGGATATCAAACGACATACGTTCATCCATGAGAACATCAAGAAACTCACTGAGGGATTTCGATATGATGCCCACCCGATGGGGACGTTTATCAGCACTATTGCCGCCCTAACGACATTCTACCCGGAAGCGAAAGACATTTTCAGCGCCGAGATGCGGCTGAAGCAGATTCATCGCCTCATTGGCAAAGCGACAACGATTGCCGCATTCTCGTATTGCCATTCCCTCGGCAGACCCTTCGTGTATCCGGCCAACGAACTTTCGTACACCGGAAACTTCCTCAACATGATGTTCAAAATTGGCGAGTCCAGGTACGACGTTCCCCCCGTCTTTGAACGAGCGCTCACGGTACTCTTCATCCTCCATGCAGATCATGAGCAAAATTGCAGTACGAACGTCATGCGAAGCATTGGGAGTTCACAGGTCGATCCGTACTCCGCTGTTGCAGGTGCCTCGGCTGCTCTCTGGGGTCCACTGCACGGAGGAGCGAACGAGGCGGTACTTCACATGCTCGAAGAAATCGGCTCGGTGACACGTGTTCCAGCGATCATCAGTGATGTCAAAGATGGAAAGCGCAAGCTGATGGGTTTCGGCCATCGTGTGTACAAGAACTATGACCCACGCGCAAAGGTGATCAAGAAACTCGCCGACGAGGTTTTCGCGGTGACGGGCAGAAATCGAAAACTCGATATTGCCCTCGAGCTCGAACGCATTGCGCTTGAAGACGACTACTTTATCAAGCGGAAGCTCTATCCGAATGTCGATTTCTATTCAGGCTTGATCTACGAAGCCATGGGGTTTAAGATGAACTTCTTCCCGGTGTTGTTTGCCATTCCCCGCATCGCGGGTTGGCTCGCACACTGGCAAGAGCACATTTTGGATCAGGAGCAGAAAATCACCCGGCCCCGACAGGTCTATCTCGGTCACAGGGGCAAGACGTGGCTGCCCATCGACAGACGTTGACCAGGCCTTCTCAGCGCAGGAGGCGCAACGACGTCGACCGTCGGCCCGCCCGAAGCAAACACCAACAATAACTCCGGACAGCTCGCCATGAAAATCAAACTCAACAATTGCACCATCAACTATACCGAGCGGGGTTTGCCGCAGGGCGCGCCTGTGGTGTTCGTGCACGGGTTCCCTTTTGACCACACGATGTGGGAACCGCAGATGAAGGCATTGCCGAACCACTTCCGAGCCATCACCTATGATGTGCGAGGTCATGGTGGGAGCGATGTTGGCGACGGCCAGTATACCATTGAGTTCTATGTCGAT
>JBGPAN010000207.1:0-7147 GCA_041480785.1 Bacteroidota bacterium
AGAGAACACGTTCAGGATCTTGTCGAGATGTTCATCCTCATGCGTCGCCATGTAGCTTGTTCGGAGCATTTCCAGTCCCGGAGGAACGCCGGGTCGGATGAAGGCGTTGACAAACACCCCCGCCTCGAACAGCGACTTCCACATCATGAGGACTTTGTCCGTGTCGCCGATGATGACAGGAACCACAGCGGAGTCATGCTCACCGACCTTGTAGCCCATCCCTTTCAATCCCTGACGCATCTTGCGGGCATTACGCATCAGTTTGTCGATGCGCCACGGTTCCGTTTCTAGAACGTCCAGGGCAGCCAAGGCAGCTGCGACTGATGAAGGAGTCGGGCTGGCGCTGAAAATCAACGCCGGAGCGTGATGCTTCAAATAGTTGATCACCGACCGATCGCCGACGACGAATCCACCGAGAGACGCAAAGGTCTTGCTGAAGGTCCCCATGGTCATGTCGACCTGGTCGTCCAATCCATAGTGGCTTGCGGTCCCGCGTCCCCCTTTTCCAATGACGCCAATAGCATGTGCATCGTCGACAAGAATGCGGGCGTTGTACTTTTTCGCGACGGTAACCATATTCGGCAGATCGACGATTTCTCCGGAGGTGCTGAAGACGCCGTCTGAGACGATGAGCTTGGGTGCATCCAGCGGCAACTTGGAGATCATCGTCTCCATGTGCTTCATGTCGTTGTGTTTGTAGCGGACCACCGTCTGAGCATCTTTGTCAACAAAGGCTCCCGCCCCATTGGCAATGGGATTGCCGGCCACGATGCAGGCGTGGTTATCTTTGTCGGAGACGACATAGGATCCCGGTTCTACCAGAGTCGGAATAATCCCCTGGGCAGTCTGGAATCCGGTGCTGTAGAGAAGGCAGTCCTCCTTCCCCATGAACTTTGCCAGGCGAGCCTCGAGCTCCACGTGAAGATCGAGCGTCCCTGTCAGGTATCGTGAGCCGGAACATCCGGTGCCGTACTTGTGCACTGCTTTGATCGCTGCTTCTTTTACCTTCGGATGAGCAGTAAGGCCGAGATAGTTGTTCGATCCAGCCATCACGACTTTCCTGCCCTCGATCTGTACGACGGGTCCTTCACTTTCCTGGATTGCATGGAAGTACGGATAGTATCCAGCAGCTTTCGTATCGTCAGCGCGCGTAAAGCTCTTGCATTTATCAAATAGATCCACACGTACCTCAGTTTAGATGAGAGTCTAACGAGAGAATGGGGGCGGTTTTGCTAATCCGAACTTTTTTGAATATACTCCAATAAGCGACGAAAGTCAATGAAACCGTTCACCGTAGGGAGATACCTCTATTCCAACTGCACTTGTCACAGGCGGAACGGGTTTTGTGGGAAGCCATACGATTGAACTCCTGCTTCAGCGCGGATTTCAGGTGCGATGCCTGGTTCGCCGCACCCGCTCAGACCTCGGCTGGGCCGAAGGGCTTCCTGTGGAAATCGTGCGCGGAAGCTATTATGACGTTGAATCTCTCCGAGAGGCGATCGGAACGGTCGACTATGTCTTCCACATCGCCGGCGTCACAAAAGCGCGGAAGCCGCGTCAATACAATGACGGCAATGTCCTCTCGACAAGGAATCTCCTGGAAGCATCCGCAGCAAATCCCAAATTGAAGAAATTCTGTTTCACCAGCAGTCTCACCGCCACAGGACCAAGCCTTGATGGCAAACCGGTGGATGAGAATTCACCCTGCAACCCCATCACGACGTACGGCATCACAAAGCTCGAGGCAGAGACGATCTGCCAACTTCACGCCAATCGAATCCCTATAGTTATCCTGCGACCTCCGGCTGTCTATGGCCCAAGAGACCGCGACGGTCTCGGCATTTTCCAGTGGGCCAACAAGGGCTACATCCTGGGCTTCGGAAGCAAGGAGAAAACGGTCAGCCTGATTTACGGACCCGAACTTGCGCGGGCGATCGTCGAGGCGACGGTTTCAGAGAGGACGACGGGAGAGACGTATTTCGTCGCCGACCCGCAAGCATACCCGTTTTCTGAGACCATGGGGAAGGTGGCACGTATGGTCGGGAAACGAGCCAGAACACTTGTCTTCCGGAAATGGCTTCTCTACGGTCTTGCCGGAATATCCGAAGCCGTCTCCGTTTTCCAATCGAATCCTCCCGTGCTGAACATCGAAAAAGTCCGCGACCTCGTTCAGAAAAGCTGGGTATGCAGCCCCAGGAAGATTGAAGAGCACATTGGGTTCCGGACCCAGGTCTCGATCGAGGATGGACTGAGGCGCACTCTCGAGTGGTACGAAGAACATGGCTGGCTCTAGCCGCCGACGCATTCACACTGATGAAAAATCATTGAAAGTATGCAAAACTATGTTCTGGTATTTGTTGGCGGTGGGCTGGGAGCAGCCGCACGCTATTGGCTTTCGGGCTGGGTTCCCGGCAGGATTGAAAGCGACCTTCCTCTCGGAACACTCGCAGTCAACATCCTCGGCTGTTTTCTCATCGGTCTTCTCATGTCCGCATTCGAGGAGCGATTCCTCACACAGCCATCCATGCGCGTCTTTCTCACGATCGGAATCCTCGGGGGATTTACAACGTTTTCCACCTTTAGTTTTGAAACCGTGGCATTGATAAGAGACGGGGAAGTATTGTTCGCGACGCTGAATATCGTTGTCAGCAGCGTCACGTGCATCGGGGGAACTGCGATGGGGATGTACATCGGTAGGCTATTCTGACACAGATGGAGACGATCCTATGAAACTGGCAGGTGACGGGAAACTCCTGAGGATTTTTCTTGGAGAGTCTGATATGCTTGAGCACAAACCTCTCTATGAAGTCATTGTCCGGGCTGCCCGCAAAGAAGGGCTTGCCGGCGCGACGGTGTTGAGAGGAGTCGAAGGATATGGCGCCGACAGCCGAGTCATCCACACGGCAAAGATACTTCGTCTCTCCGAAGACCTTCCCATTGTGATCGAACTTGTCGACACCGAGGAGAACATAAGGAAGTTCCTCCCTTCTGTTGATGGACTGTTCGAACAGGCAGGATGCGGCGGAATGGTGACAATCGAAAAGGCCGAGGTGATACGCTACAAGACGGGGAAACAAAAATAGGAATGTGAAAGGGGAACAAGGGGGAGATCTCAACTCACATCGAATCCGAAGGTATCATTACACGAAACCAGTTCATCTTCACGGGATCCATAGATCCTGTACTCGATGCGGTCTCCCGATTCGAATGATCCGAGGTTCATCACCCAATAGGAGTTGTTGCTTTGTTCGTTGTTTGAATTCCACTGGGCTGGCATTTTGCAGAACAGTTCTCTCCCGTCTTGTGTGTAGAGCGTGATCTCGAGCCACACTGACTGCCCTCCCTCAATCGGATAGGTCCCGATCCACAACTCCACTTCTTGACCGGCAGAGACATATTCCGGTATCCGTGAAGCGTCAACAGTGTTGTGCCAGATGATCATACACACCTCCTCCGTTGCTGCGAGCAGGGCTGGTTCGCAAAACAACGGTGGCAAGTCTCCTCTTCGCTGACCGCGCGAAGCCCCGGACTGCCCGATGAGGATCGACATGGCAAGTCATGCAAGAAAGATGACGCTCAGGCTGAGCGACACCCTGCTCACTCTATACAAACGAAATCATTTGCCCGGTCAAAAGCAATAAGCGACAGGACGTAAATTTGGCCAGCCTTGTCATATTTGGCAACACAGGGCTTACCCTTACCAGCAAGGGTAGATCAAGACTAACCAAAAGGAAATCGAACGACCATTTTCATTGCCGCTTCTTGAAGCCGCTTTCCGGAAGGCGACGAACCGGTATCGATTATCGAAGCAGGACGCGGAGGTAATGGATGAAGTCGTAGGAAAGAGCTGCAACGACTGCAGAACACGGAATCGTGAGAATCCATGCGATAACAATTCTTCCTGCCAATCCCCAACGGACAGCAGTGACTCTCTTCGTCGCTCCAACCCCCATGATCGCGCCGGTGATGGTGTGCGTCGTGCTGACAGCAATGCCGCTGAACGCCGTGAGCAACAACGTGATTCCGCCGGCCGTTTCGGCACAAAACCCGCCTGAAGGTTTCAGTTTGGTCACCTTCTGCCCCATCGTTTTGACGATTCTCCAGCCACCGAACAGAGTCCCGAGTGCAATCGAGATATAGCAGCTGATAATAACCCACCAAGGCACTTCAAAGGTTTTCAGGAATCCCGTAGTCACGAGAAGCGTCGTAATGACGCCCATTGTTTTCTGAGCATCATTCGCTCCGTGGCCCAGACTGTACAGGGCTGCTGAGAGGAGTTGAAGCCTTCTGAACAAGTTGTTCACTCGTGATGACGACCGACCGTGGAAAATCCACATCAGGGCCACCATCAGGAAGAATCCGAGGAACATTCCCAAGAGCGGTGCGACAACGATAAAAATAAGCGTCTTGGTCCACCCGCTGACGATGAGCGTTCCCAGGCCTGCCTTGGAGATAGCCGCCCCCGCGTAGCCCCCCATGAGAGCGTGAGACGAACTTGTAGGAATGCCGAAGTACCATGTCACCAAATTCCACACGATCGCACCGGTCAAGCCGCTCAGAATAACATACTCATTGATCGTGGTAAGTTCGATCAGTCCTTTGCCAATAGTTTTGGCGACCTGTACATCGAACAGAAATGCGGCGGCCAGGTTGAAGAACGCTGCCCACACAACAGCTTTTCGAGGGGTGAGAACGCGCGTGGAGACGACCGTGGCGATCGAGTTGGCGGCGTCATGGAACCCATTCAGGAAATCAAAGAAGAGAGCGAACAAGATAATGGCAACTACGAAATAGAGCATGGCAATTCTCTGTTGACAGTCTATGCGTTCTTGATATAGATGCCCTCGAGCACGTTCGCTGCGTCCTCACACTTGTCCGTCGCCGTCTCCAGGCCGACGAGGACTTCTTTCAGCTTGATAATCTGGATAGCATCCTTTTCGTTTTCGAAGAGGTCCGCGATACCGTTTTCAAAGACCGAGTCAGCGTTATTCTCATACTCATTGATCTTCTGAAAAACGCGCTGCAGCTCATTCTTTTTGTTGATATCTCTCAGCATCCCTACACCACGGTGAAGTTCGGTAATGGAAAGCTGGAGGATATCGATCAAACGCACCATCGGTTCGGGGTATTTCTTGATCTTATACAGCGATATGCGACTTGCAGTTCCATCCATGTGGTCCATCACATCATCAAGAGCTGATGTAAGCTGATGAATATCTTCGCGGTCGAATGGCGTCACAAACGTCGCATTGAGCTCAGAGAATATTTTGTGAGTCAGGTTGTCGCCATGATGCTCGAGTTCCTTGATCTGCATGATGATCTTCTCGCGATCAAGCCCTTCCTTCGCGACGGACAACTCCTTCAAGAGTGCCACAGCATTGACAAGATTCTGTGATGCTTCTTCAAAAAATCTGTAAAATGATTCGTCGTGCGGCAAGAGCCTCTGAATAAATTTGTCGAATTTCATGGTCGTAGTCCATTCATGGGATGTGATGACTGCGATGCAGGCCTGACGGATTGAACACAGCAGGGTCCGCTTGATCAGGAAGCTTTATTGTTCCTGCTGCTCGACCCGGTGTTTGATCACCTTGCCTTGATGAATGTAGATTGCCTCTTCGGAAATGTCCGTGGCCAGGTCTGCTATCCGCTCGAGGTTGCGGCTCACAAGAATAAGCGTGAGGCCCTGTGAAATGAAGTCCGGTCTTTCGAGCATGTGCGCCAGAACGGTCTGGATGATCTTGTCCTTCAGGTCATCAACCTGATCATCCCGCACACAAACCTCACGGGCCTTCTCAGGATCAGCATTGATGAAACTGTCGAGACTGTCCTTCAGCATGCCGATCGTGAGACCCGACATCCACGGGATGTCAGGCAACTCAGCAACATCGGGGCCAGCTGCCAGGATCCCAGCGCTTTGCGCAATGTTGACGCCATGATCGCCGATGCGCTCCAGGTCATTGTTGATTTTGATGGCACCGACCAGGAATCGGAGATCGCCGGCAGCCGGTTGATGTCGAGCGATCAGGGATATAGCCAGATCTTCAATCTCCAGCTCCATCCGATCAATCTCTTTGTCCATCGAAAGAGCCGTTTCCACAACGGCCGGGTCTCTCTTCCGGATCGCTTGAACCGACTGATTGATCAAGATCTCAACTTTGGACGCCATGAGAAGCAGCTTCTGACGAAGCTGGTCCAATTCGACGTCAAAATGTCGCTTGTCCATATGCCTTCCCTTCCAGAATGAATTCCACCTTGAACCTAAACATTGGTCAACCGTACTTGCCGGTAATGTAATCTTCCGTCTGTTTCTTCAAAGGCTTTGTGAAGATGCTGTTCGTATCATTGAACTCAATCATCTCTCCCAGCAACATGTATCCCGTAAAATCGGAAACGCGCGCTGCCTGCTGCATGTTGTGGGTCACGATAGCGATGGTATAGTCCTTCTTGAGTTCTAGCATGAGCTCTTCGATTTTCATCGTGGCAATCGGGTCCAGAGCGGAGCACGGCTCATCCATCAGGATGACTTCTGGTTGCACTGCCAGGAGCCTGGCCACACAAAGACGCTGCTGTTGGTCCAGCGGCAAGCTGAGCGCCGAATGGTCCAGCCTGTCCTTGAGTACATCCCATAACCAAGATGCCTTCAGGCTTCGCTCTGCGATTTCGTCCAACTTCTTTCTTTTCCGAACGCCCGCGACTCTTAACCCGTAGACCACGTTGTCGTAGACGGAAAGCGGGAATGGATTGGGTCGCTGAAAGACCATTCCGACACGTTTCCTCAGATCGGTGACATACATTGACGATCGGTAAACATCCAGCCCATCGAGGAGCACCCTTCCTTTCGCACGAGCACCAGGAATCAAGTCGTTCATCCGATTGAGGCAACGCAGCAGCGTCGACTTTCCACAACCCGATGGCCCGATCAACGCAGTAATGACATTCCTCTGAATCGGCATATTGACCGACTTCAGAGCCTGGAATTGACCATAGAACAAATCCAGAGACTGGATTTCAATCTTGTTTGCTGCTCGCCCGCTGACAAGATGACCGTCGACCATTATCCAAACCTCCCGGTGATGTAGTCATTTGTCTTTTGTTCATTCGGAGCGGTAAAGATGCGTTCTGTCGGACCCACTTCTATGAGCGCGCC
>JBGPAN010000208.1:0-7136 GCA_041480785.1 Bacteroidota bacterium
CGATGGCATACCAGTCGAATTTCTTCTACCACGAGGCCAAGACCTGCTACAAACTGGCTAACGAATTGAATGCCCGCGAATGGCGTTGGATCTACTACTCGGCTCTCATTGACGAGGAGCTTGGTGATACGAAAGCCACAATCGAAAAGCTCGATAGGACACTTGAGGTAAACCCTGAAGTCTCCCAGGCCTGGTTCAGGCTCGGTACTTCCTATTTAAAGACGAATTCTTACCAAGATGCGGAGGGGGCTTTTCGCCAGGTGCTCGCATTGAAGGACTATGTTCCCGAGACAAAATCCGGGATTACTGTTATCAATGCTGGGGCATTCCCGTTAAAGGCATATGCATCCTTCAATCTGGCCCGGGCCGCGTTTCAGCAAAACAAATTGAACGAGGCTAAGACAACGTTAGAAGAACTGCTGGAGAAGCATCCCAAGTTTGGCCCCGCGTATCGTTTGCTGGGGAACGTATATCAGAAATTGGGAGATGCAAAAAAAGGCACGGAATGTGAAATAAGAGCGCGCGATTTTGAAAGTTACATTCCCCCTGCGGACCCAATGTATGACGAGATGATTTTGTCGTCTCGCAATACAGCCTTTGTGATCAAACAATTCGATATCGCCGCAAAGAGTGAGAGCTACGAGTGGACGAAGACCTTGATGAATCACCTGCTCACAATAAGCCCAAACGACGAGGAGGTTCTGACAAAGCGCATCAAGCTGGCACTTGATATACAGATGCTCAGCACCGTGGATTCGTTGCTCCCTTCTTTTTTCAGACTCTGTGGATCCGATGAGAAGAAGCTGATTGACATGGCAAGGTATTTTGTTTACAGAGCGCAATATGAACCGGCGGTGATACTATTAAGAAGAGCGATTACGATAAATTCAAAATCGATCGATGCACATCTTTTGTTCCTGGATATCTTGACAGAATTCAGGCAATATGACATGGGAGTCAACTACTGCAATGAATTAGTATCCATGGAGCCGAAGAACGCTGAGATAAGAAACAAGTTGGCAAGGATGTACATTGAACAAGGGGCACTTGAAGACGCACGCCAGCAAATGAAGATTGCACAACAGCTATCCCCGAATGACGAAATGCGTTTCATCACCCTCGGGCGAATTGCTAAGAAAGAGGGATCTGCAAAAAGTGCGTTGGACTACTACGAGAAGGCCCTGCAAATAAATCCGAGGAATGTGAATGTTCAGTTGGAGGTCGGCAACTATTTGGTTGATGTACGGAGATGGAGTGACGCTCTGACTCATTTCCAGAACTCCTTGACAGCATCACCCAATGATATTGACTTGCTTGAACGCTATGCCTGGCTCCTTGCTGTGTGCCCGGCAGAGAATTTGAGAAACGGGGAAAAAACCCTGGAATTGTCAAACCGCCTTGCGCTCAGAAAAAAATACACTAAAGCCCAAGAGATGAGATGCGGCATGACGCTAGCAGCTGCTCATGCTTGCACAGGGCGATTTGATCAGGCTCTTGAGGTCGCGAATAAGTACGCCGGCTGGGCGAAAACAATGAAAGACACGAGTTATCTGCGCAGACTTCAAGTCATGATTGGCTGTTTCCAGAGCAAGAAGGCATACGTTTTGTAGGTGCCCGGAGTCCCTTCAATTCTAGGGAGTTGGTTTAAGGAGCCCGTACAAAGCATCGAAAATGACTGGACGAAAACCGACTGACAGGTAGTATCCAAGTGCGCTTTTTGTTTCCGTCGGCAGAGTCTTTTGCACTGTTGAGAAGTTCACCGCTGAGACTTGTTGACCTTCCGGCCACCCGTCAGCCGGAACGGTCCTGCTGTATGAAGTAATCCCTCTGCCCAAAACCAACCCAAAAGGAAAATCATACCCAATGCCAACGACAAACGTGCTGATTGGAAGGCTCAGTTCTGTACCGATCGTGAGCATGAAGTTACGCAAACTGAAATTCGGTCTATGGTGATCGAAATTGTCGATCGAACGGAAGTATATACCTAGCAGAACCATGGTCTTTATCGCCACCTGCGAATTCCCTGTTCTCTGTGTTTTGTACATCAGGGTCGAGTCGGAGCTGGGCATCCCCACGATGCCGTACGAATAACTATCAGGGCGGTACATCGCTGCAAAGCCAAGGGAAAGGTTAAACCTGCTTTTCTCATGTCCCTCGAAGGGTATGGTGGCCAAGATCGTTGTATCGGGATTCGCCGCAATTTCTTTACCAAGATCGATGAGATACGGGTCGTGCACTTGGACTCGTTTCACTTGAACAGTGTACCGCCTACTCTCGTCGTTGATGATGAAACTCTGGCTGAGGACTGGAATCGTATGCTCATCCACGATTCGTGACCATCTCATGAAGACAGAAGAGACTGAGTTGAAGTCGTTGGCTATTTGGTTCAGATTAGATCTCGCGGTATCGATGAGGGCCATCATATTGTCTCTGGAGTTAGTCAAGCCACCCTCTTTAGGCAGAGTCTGAAAGAGATGATCCGCATAAAGAGAATTGAGTTTGCTGGAGACCTTCCGGAATTTACGGCGGAAGTACTTAGACGTAATAGACCACTGAGCTACTTCTCTTCTGAGGGCCTTAGACCATGAAGTATCGCTCTCGAAAAGGAGTGAGGGATTTTCATAGAAATTCATCAATACATCTGGACAAACATGTGTATTGCGGGGACATGCTTTGCGCAAAAGTCAATTCACGCCAGATGTTTGGCGACAGAACGAACGGCTTTTTGAACCTACTGCCGACAGCGAACCGATGAACCCGCCACCTGGCAGATCTTGATTTCCCGACACAATCCCCCTACCTTGATTCTCCCAGCATCGACCATTGCTTTCACATCTTCGATATGCCATGAACCTCCTGTTCTCGCTCCTTCTAACCACCTTGATGTTCGCACATGTGCAAGCCCAACAAGTGTTTGTCTCCCCAAACGGGGATGATGGCAACCCGGGCACCATCGAAAAGCCATTTCGAACCCTTGTGCGCTCGCGGGATGCTGCCCGCATGTACCACCAGACAACCCCAGCAAGAGACTATCAGGCCTTCACCGTCTGGCTCCGCGGCGGCAAGTACGACCTCGCAAGCACGTTCGAACTTGACCGACACGACGCTGGCATGCCCGGGGCTCCCGTGACATACGCCGCGTATCATCGCGAATCGGTCCGCATTTCGGGAGGAATGACCATCCCCTCCTCATCGTTTCGCCCCGCATCTGATCCCGGCGTTCTTCTGCGGTTGCCGCCTGAATCGCGGCAGCATGTTCTCCAGGTGGATCTTCGTGCATTGGGCATACACAATTTCGGCAGACATCGACAATTCGGCCACGGGTTGCCAGTGGTCCCTGCACCGATGGAACTGTTCTGGAATGATTCTGTGATGCAGCTGGCTCGTTACCCCAATACGGGGGCAATCGATATTGGCCTTATCATTGACACGGGCTCGGTGCCTCGTAACGGCGACTACACGAACCACGGCGGAAGATTTTGCTACACTGATCCGCGTCATGCACGATGGGCAGGCATTTCTGATGTCTGGCTGCAAGGGTTCTTCAACTATGGTTTCGCCGATGACAAGATCCGCGTAGCTTCAATTGATACGGTCCGGCAGGAAGTGACTCTCAGTTCTCCCCACATGTACGGCCTTGGTAGCGGGCAGAACTTCAATCAATATGTTGCGCTCAATGTGATGGAGGAATTGGATCAACCTGGTGAATGGTATGTGGACACGACTTCCGGACTGCTCTTCCTCTGGCCGCCGGGAAACATCATGGCTGCGCGGGTGAGCGTCTCCATCTTGGAACAACCGCTGATCGCTCTCGACAATACTTCCTACTGTATCCTGAAAGACCTCACAATCGAAAACGGAAGAGGGCTCGGGATTTCCATTGAAGGAGGAACGCACAACCGGATCGTGAACTGTATGGTGCGCAATGTTGGGACTGTTGGCATCATGATGGGACAGGGTGCGCGGCAAACCTTCCCGTACATCACCGCGGACGACTACGCGGGTGTTCCATCTTCACGAGAGGTCGGGAGCTTCCATTCGCACATGTATCTCAATACCACCTGGGATCGAAATGCCGGCGAGCACCATGTGATCGAAGGATGTGAGGTCTACAACACCGGTTCGGGAGGAATCATCCTGGGCGGCGGGAGCAAAAAGAACCTCGTACCCGGGGGAAACGTGGTAACAGACAATCGCATCCATGATTTCAACCGCAGAAACAAGGCTGGAGCGGCCGGCGTGATCGTGGACGGCTGCGGCAATCTGGTAACCCACAACGAGATCTACAACGCGGACCTCCAGGCGATTCTGGTTCATGGCAACGATCATGTTTTCGAATACAACCACATACACCATGTCGCGCTCAACTCCAATGACGCGTCCGCCTGGTATCTTGGCCGCGATCCCAGCGATCAAGGCAATATCGTGCGATGGAATTTCTTCCATGATGTCGGGCGCCCGGACCGCAAATGGATGATGGGCGTCTACTGCGACGACGCCACCTGCGACGTCCGCATTGAAGGTAATGTGTTCTATCGCGTTGCCTCGTATGGCACCGTCTACAGCAATGGCGGGCATGATATTGTGGTGAAGAACAACATCTTCATTGAAGGATATGGCCCGGCCTATCAACTCAAATCCATGTGGTACGATAATGGCATCAGTTCAATCCCCTACTTCTTCGGGGAGAAGGGAATCTACACCCGTCGCCTCTCCAAAGACGTCGATATCAAGAGGCCTCCGTACAGTGAGCGTTATCCGCTGTTGAAGGATTGGCTCGACCTCCTTCCCGATGGACACACTTACGTAGGAATGCGTCCGCGGCGTAATGTCTTTGACAGGAATGTCCTTGTGAAGTACGAAGAGACCTTCCGGCTCGTGGGAAAATACGCACAAACCGAATTTGGAGAGAATTACATCACGGACAAAGACCCGGGGTTTGTCGATGCAGAACGGTTGGTCTTCCAATTGAAAGACAATTCTGTGGTCTATAAAGAGCTGCCGGGGTTCACGCGTATTCCCTTTGAGGACATCGGACCGCGCAAACCTGAGGATCGCAAATAGAACCGTAAAGGGCGCTGAGGATACAAGAATTCATCGGTTTCTTTACGGTCTCTTCCTCCTTGATCGAGTATCATCAAAACGAAAACGCCCCGGCGAGAGGGGCGTTAATCGAAGGATCGAAAGACGGGGGTGGCTCAGGTCTGCGCTCTATTTGACTACATAGTTCATCTCCCGAAGTTTTTCCGCCACCCGATCGCGTTGGTCCCCCTGGATCTCAATTCGCCCCTCCTTCACCGTGCCACCAGCGCCGCAATGCTGCTTCAGGATTCGTGCGATCTCCGCCATTGTTGCGGGATTATGCTGAAGTCCTTCGACAAGAGTCACCGATTTCCCCTTCCTTAGAGTCGATGCTCACCCTGACGGTTTTGTTTTTTCCATCATGAGCATGCCTTTTGACTTCCGGAATTGGTTGTTTCCGTCCAGAGTCGCTGAGAAGTTGCCCGAGATCGGAAAGCGATGAGAGCTTCTTTTGCGGCTTCTTTAACTTTTCTTCCATGGGAATCTCTCCTCACGCGGTGGCACCTGAGGCGGTTCATACCAAGCTACCTCAGTCAACCCTGATTTCGTTTCATATCTGAGCTCCTCAGTGGGAAGTTCCTCGTGATTCTTCATTGAGGAGGTTGTTTGCAGCATGGACAAGATAAAGATAGCTGGCAGCAAGACCGATGACATACTCGTTTTCTCCCCATAAGAACGGCCAGTCTTCCTTGTTCTCCGGAAAATCGGGCTGTACAATGAGGACACCCGGAACAACACCGCCCGCAATAAAGGAATAGTCTGCCCGATTGTTCCCGTACGCCACCATTTTTGAATCAGCTCCAATCCCCGACACAAACGACAGCGCAGAGCCGGGATGACAACCGTAGAGATATCCTAATCCCCTCAAGGTGAATTCAGACCCAACGATGTTCGGAAAAGCTTTGTGCAGAAGGTAGCTCGTGTTGGCAAAGCCAACGACGAAGCCGTTTCCTCCCCAACCGCCCGTTGAGATCGGAACTCCAAAAGGATTTTGTTCATAGAACTTGTCCCCTCGCTCTTTGAACCTCCTGACCAGAGGCTCCAACTTCTTCGCGTACTGACCGTCCATGAACGGAATAGCCCGCACAGCCAGGGCCGCCGTCCGGTCAAAACTGCTCTCGATGTAAAGCGACAGCTCGCGTATCTTCCGTGCATATCGATCATCCTTCGAGCAAATCAGGAGCTCAACAGCGGCTTTCAGCACCTCATCTTCCAGCGCGCCTCCTGTCGTGTTCCCATGCCGAAAAACATCAGGCGGGTGGCTCTGTTCTTTATCCCAAATTCGTCTGGAAACTGATAGGCACTCGGTCGCCAACGTATCATTATAACCGCGCAGCGCCCGGGACGCAGCGGCAAGTGCCGCGGCGGAACCGTAGTTCAACGCGCTCGACTTGCTTGTGAATGCCCAGCGATCATCGAAGGTTCCGCTGTTGAATCCGTCCGACTCGAGACTATCCAGCGTTGGACTGTAAACCAGATTGTCGGTCGCTGTGACGGCATCGCCCAAATGAGTGTATTGAGACAGATGCGCTTCGATAATGCCAGGGATAGCATGGCCTATGGCCCTGTACTGGGCAACAAGCTGCAGTGTCCCATGTTCTATTTGTTGGAGGAGATCTGGTTTCCCGTCGGGGTGATGGATATCCACCGAACGCGTCCGCTGATTGATGCTCGTCTCATCTCTCTCGGGACGGAAGGTTTCCCAGGTCTGAACCATGCTGAGAATGGTCGCGCAGTGCGTTTGCGTCCGGATATCAAAATCACCCGCATCGAACCACCCCCCTACATTGAGTCCCGGGATATGCTCTCCGGGCTTGTACTGCGAGTCGGTCGTCGGGCCTTGTGCATAGAGATCGAAATGCTCATGATTCACTGGTGCCTGCAATGCATCGTCAAGGTGGGACGCTCCATGCCAGACTCGATAAGCTTCTTTGACAAGCATATGATCCATCTGTACGGGAAAGAATACATCGAGAGTATGCTGCCACGCGTTCTCGTACACATCGCGGGCGATCCTCAACGCCGTTGTGCGCCGGCCACCGTATTCTATGACG
>JBGPAN010000209.1:0-7116 GCA_041480785.1 Bacteroidota bacterium
CAAGTTGGTCCTTGTCGCCATGCACCGTGAAGATCGGCGGCAAGCCCCTACGGACATAAGTCATCGGCGACATTTTCTGCGCGAGCGTCTCTTTATCGCTAAGATTGCTCAACCAATTGACTGCGTAATCCTGTTTGTTCTGTCCCGAGAGAAGATCCTTCACGTCGGTAATGCCAAACCAGTTGACGATCGCAGCGACCCTAGGCTCAACTCCGGTGTAGTCCCAATCGGTCGGGATATCAAATCCGTAAGAGGGATCCAGCATTCCCGTCATGAGAGCGAGATGCCCACCGGCTGAGCCGCCGGTGACAATGATTTTCGTTGTGTCGAAGCCATACTGTTTTGCGTTCTTGAACACCCATCGCAGCGCGAGCCGGCAATCTTGCACCGCAGCAGGAGCCAGTGACACTCTGGCGAGCCTGTACTCCACGTTCACAACAGAGAGACCCATTTCGAGATACGGCAAGAAGCTCATCACAAACGCCTCCTTCGAACCGGCAACCCAGCCTCCACCATGGATGCAGACCACCGTCGGCGTCATGCGACCCGGATTATTCCGTACGTATGCGTCGAGCTTGCAATCGTAGTTGTTAGCAGTAGAATAGACAATATTCGGTACAATCCGATAGTCGTTGACACCATTGTAGGTCCAGGAAGAGGTTTCTTGAGCGCGTCCCTGGGCAGCAAGAAGAAAAAGAAAAACAAAAGACAGCGATGCGCGGTGTTTCATGGTGGATCCTTTCAAAGAACTGAAGTGTGAACGATCAATTCTCCAGAAGAAATGATTTCAGCAGGCACTGCAGAACCTCCATTATCTCGGGCGAGACTTCCGGGCTCCGCTAGGAATGCGGTGCGGTCAATATCAGTCCGTCCATTTGGGAGACGGACGATCTCTAACGAATTGGCAGGAAAACTAATTCAACCCGCGGCAAAAGTCAACTTTACGAAATGGGAATGATTCGTGAAATGGCTTAAAAGTCTTATGCTATTGGGGCTTATACTTGTTCAGATTCGAACATCAGCCCGGCGTCAACATATGAAGCTGCCACAATTCACGATCGCTCGTGTGCAGGAATGGTAAGAGAGCAAGCTTCCCGGTCTGGCCAATATTCTTTGCAAGCGAGCGCAATTCGGCGAATTTCTCCCTCACCCCGGGGTCCGGCGGGAGTTCAAATCCGGATTGCCTCATCAAAAGAATTCCCTTTGCCTCGATCGATAACTCGACGTGTATTCTCAGATAGCAGATCATGTCGACAACGACCTCCGGCTGGAATTTCGTCTGAAGAGATCCCAGATAGACACCGACAGGCGTCTCCATCAAATTGCCGGACATCAGCAGTTCGAGCAGTTCCTGATCCGAATCGAATCCCACACGCAGCCATTGACGCAATGAGTTCTCGCTTTGCTGAAACACCGCGATCATGACCGCCGGGAGGAGCGCGATCATCAATACCGTCGAGACAACGGGGCCGAAGAAAAAGTGATTGTAGAGTGAATGCAGACATACGGCGATGAGAAATCCGGGAAAGAACGCGGCAAGTTTTCCCGACGATGAACGGTCAGAAACGTTCTTGAAGATGATTCCAAGGATCGCCGTCGCACCGCCATGCATGATCGCCGGTCCGAATCCGCGGATGATCCAGATCAGAAGGTTGGGATCCTGCAGCGATTCGACGTAATAGACGTTCTCGACAAGGGCAAACCCTGCCCCGATGGCGAACCCAAAAATGGCCGCATCAACCATAAACCCGATGCGCCCTCTCCTGATGAGATAGATCAGATAGAACGATTTTATCAGCTCTTCAACAACCGGAGCGCCATATCGCCGGTACAACGCTCCATCCATTCCTGTGACTTGAAGGATCCACGAATTCATGAGAAAGCTCACTCCCGCTGCCACACATCCAACTACAATAGCCATTACGATCGATCGGAATCGGACGAGTTTGTAGCTATCCAGAACCACCAGCGAACCAAGGAACACGAACACCGGAAGGATGCTCACAGCGAGGCTGACATATGGAATGAGAGCGATGATTGTCAAATGGCCTCTTGGGTTTGTTTGTCCACAAGATCGGATCGCTTGTGGAAACTCTTCATGCACTGCAAACGCCTAAGCTCCATCAGTCCCCTCTGTAGCGCAGGCTTGCGTGCAGGGGAGAGGGGACGTATCACTCTGGACGAGGGCTCGCAGCAACGCCTTCGCCTTCGAGGGGAAGGGACGATTGCCTTTCTGGAATCTGGTCGCTAAAGGATCTTGAGCGATATCATGAATTCATCCGAAACGCGTTGGTTTTCGCGGGCGGCAACAGCATATCCCAGCGAGAGAGTCGATTCAAACGATGAAAAGACCACAAGCCGGAAATCGATCTGACCTCCCGCGTTTCCTACAACCTGTCGCTCGGACGATCGATCGAAGTTGGTTCCGATCACCGAGGTGAATAAACCCACGCGCGCCCAGTTGCAATAGAAACTTGGCACCCCAAATCTGCGGAACCGGATCGGCGGCAGATCCCATTCCAGCATCCCTCTCGCAAATAGCACCCCCCCAATGTTGTCGATCTCCACCCCAGGAAAGCTGTATTCCTCCCTGTAGCGCTTGATCTCTTTGTGATCGACCCAGTTGTTGCCGAAACCCCCGAAGTAGAAGCCGGAGAACGGATCGTACCGGTCACCGAACGAATACCCGGCCGAACCCCGAAGCCACAGAGATGAGTGATTGATCGGAAGCAACACTCCGTACGCTGCATTGGTGTGCACGCGCGGAAACAGTTTCCCATTGACGAGATTCGTATGGGAGACCAACTGCCAAACGACCCCCCGTTCGTCATCGACCGCGCCGAGAGATTTCATGAGATACTGGTAGTTGATGCGCGCGTTAAGGGAGAGAAATTTGTCGTACGCTGTCTGAACATTTTGGAACTCCGGCAGCCGCTCCAATCCCCAGTATCCGCCCAACGCCACCCTGTATTCCATCGTCTCGGGCTCGTCGAAAAGAAGAAAATCTCTGTTCTCAAGCGTCAGCGAATATCCTTTCAGGCTCGTCTTTGTGGGCCCAACGAGATCGTAGAAATCCGAGGCGTTGTAGGTCGCCCCGATTCTCCATTGCCAAAACCGGTAGTTCAATGCAGCGTGGAGGCGTTCTTCCTGAGGAAGCACCTGGTTCGGAGTGTATGCGACCGTGAGGTCACCGCGGGTCAGGGTTGTGGGATCCGCGAAATTGAACCTCAAGCCATACGCTGGAAAGACTTTGTATCCCTCCGCGACCGGATAAAGAGACGAGAGTCGTATGTTGTCGGCCGGCGAATAAGGACCTTTGTACGTGGTGAGCGAGTCAATGTTGATACGCTTCAACGCTGTCGGGTCAACCTGCCAGGTCCGAAGCACCGGATACTTCCTGACGACGGCATTACCAAGGAATCGAACGCTATCCACATTCTCCACTTGCCTGTTGGCCAACATCACAGGCTCAAATCCCTTGCCCGTGAAGTGAAATGCGACCAATGAGTCGTTGGACACAGGGACGGGACGGAAGAATCCCGATTCGGCGTTCGTCAGTGCGCTCATATCGTTCTTTTCGACATCATACCGCATGATGTTCGAGACGCCGCTATAGTACGAATTGCCAAAGAGAAATTTTCCGTCGGGCGAAAAGACAAAGTTCGCCGGCGAATACTCCTCAAAATCGTAGAGAACCTTGTAGGAGCCGTCCCCCTTCATCAACTTCTCCGTCTCCATCTGGATCAGGAGCAATTTCCCGTCGGTCAACGCGAGAGCTCCTGTCAGCGCCGACCCGTCGGGAGAGATATCGACGTCATACAGGTCTTTGGGATAATCGAACAGGTACATTTGATTCGCCTCAACGTACGGATAGGGAATTCTCACAATGGCCGAGTATCCGTTGAGATGGCGGACGCCCCAAAGAGATTTATCCTTCTGATTGAATGCGAGATCACCGACCCTCGCCTTTTTGAGCAGTTGTCTCGATGATCCTGTCGCGATATCGAGAGCGTAGATGCTCCGTTCGTGACTGTTGTCCGTGGTGTAGAAGAGTGTTCGTGTCGATGGATTATAGGCAAGTGAGGTCACGTAGAAGAGCGCTGCACCGCGAATGTCCTGGAGTTTTCTCAGCGCCCCAGTCCGTACATCGATAGCCGCAATATGCGCAGTCTGCCCGGGATAGTTGATGGCGACATACATCACGCCGGCCAAGGAGTCAAAGAACGCACGCGAGACCGAACCGAGTCCCTCACGGGCAATCGGACGGAATGTCGTCACCGGATTCACTCTGATCGAATCGAGGTTCGCCTTTTGCCACGAATGCTCCCACTCGATCCATCGGGACCACTCATCATCAATCGAAGCTCCATACAACCGTTCAAATTCAGAGGAGAAGTTGCTCTTGCTTTCCTTCGACTGCCTGAACCAGTCAATCAACTTGTCCGGTCCGTATTGAAGAGCAAGGTAACTGACGAATCGGGTACCATAAAGATACGAATTTGCACCAACCTGAAAATCGACTTTCGTCCCTTCCGACTCGAGGCCGACTACGTCATAAAACAAGGCACTGTCGCGAACCATTGTGCGAAAGACCATTTCATCATACGACCCCTGTGCTCTGCCTAACCCACCACCCATCCACGTTTCAAGAAACACCGCAATACCTTCGATGAACCATCGCGGAGAATTCCAGCGTGGCTCGTCAGGTACGAGTAGAGCATCGACGGCGGAGCCTCCGCGATTGGTCCGGGTTTACCAAAGAAAACGCTTCGGAAAAACTTGTCGCTCGGCGACGGCTTATCCATCGTCGCAATATGAGCAAGTTCATGATTCATCATCATGGTCATCCGTTCGAGCGGCGGCATCGTTTCGTACGAGTAGTTAAACGGCGCGATCCCTATGCCAACGAGGTTGTAGGGGACCGTGTTTGCTCCACCCGAACCGTAATCGCCGAAGTCCTGGAGGATCAGCGTGACTTTCTCTGACAGCGTGTAATCGAACAGCTTCTTATGGAAGGCCAGAGAGTTCTGGAAACTTGCCGCAAGGTGCGGGACGATGAATGCATGTGCCTGGGTGTAGGTGATAAGTCTGAGGTCTGTGGTTTCCAGAGAGTGGAGCTGTGCGTGCAACACGAGAGGCGACAACAGGAGAGCGAAGACTGCGACGAACGACCGGAATTTCATAGGCGAGATCCGAGAGTAAGAGCAAGGCACGGGTAGTCTGGATCGTACAAAGCATTGCACCCGATCCAGGATGGATCAGAGTGCGAGGAGTTGCCATGATGATTCAAATAGTGAGGAGATGCTGTCCAGATTGCGACAGCATCTCCAACAAGCTCAGAGAGAAGTCCGACTTCTTATACGAATGAGGCAACGAGAAGTCGGACTTCTATCCAAGGATCAAGATGTCTTATTCGGCAGCGTGCAGTGCACCACTTGCCAGCTCTGATCTCAGCTCGGAATTGTACAGCAGAGCGCTAAGATCAGCGCTGCTCAGCATAGCCTGCACACCCGCATACGAGAGAAGAGACTGCATAGCGGCGTTTTGCAGCGCGGCCTGGACCTGCGCGTCTTGAAGCGCCGCTTGCACACTCGCCTCAGCGAGAGCGCCACGCAGACCCGCATCGGTCAGAAGAGCTTGCACGCCGGCGTTTGCCAAGGCGGCCTGCACCCCCGCAGAAGCTAATGACGCCTGAAGTCCAGCATGCGTCAGGTCAGCCTTCAGAGCCGCATCTTTCAGCGCGGCCTGCAGATTTACATCTTTCAATGCCGCTTTCAGTTCAGCACTCTGCAGCTGCGACATCAAATCCGCATTTGTCAAAGCGGCCTGCACCTCTGCACTTGCCATCTGAGCGCAAAGATCAGATTTTGACAGAGCTGCGCGGACGTCCTGGTTGGCAAGGGCAGCCATCATGCTGGCATTACTCAAGAAGGCCTGCATGTCAGCCTTGGTCATAGCCGCCTGCAAATCCGCATTGGTCAGCAGTGCCTGCAAATCGGCACGGGAAAGATCCGCCCGCAACTCAGCACTCGCCAGAGCCGACTGCATGTTCGCGTCCGACAACAATGCCTGAACGCCCGCATTGCTCAGGAAGGACTGCACCTCAGCCTTGGTCAAGGCACTCTTGAACTCGGGGTCTTTCGACAACTTCTGGAACTGGTCGCTCTGGAGGAACTTCTGGACCGCCGCGTTCTTCAGTACGACGTCTTTATCCTGGATCTGTGTGGCCCGATATTTCTGAGCCTTTTGGACTCCGCTCATCGTGCCGGAAACGTCCTTCTGATTGACCGGCGGATAGAAGAACGTGAAGTATCCGATCACCGCAATTGCGACAACGGCAACCCCAATGATCCAAGGGGTCCTCTTGTTTCCGCTTGGCTGATTCGTCTTGTTCTCCATATCTACCTCTTCTGTATTGTTGGTGGAATGATGAGGATTAATGACCGTAATGCTTGTAGACTGACCTCAAATCTTGGAGCTTAACCTCTGCTCGAGTTGCGTCGAATTTGCTTCAATTCGTTCGAATCGAAACACTGGCGACTACCGTACCGCCCTTGTAGACACGGACTTCGATAGGCTGCTGAGGAGATGCCACTTCTGTGAATGTGATCAGGCCATGCTCCGATTTTGTTCCGGTGAAAATAACCCTCCCTCCCGTCGCCATCACATCATTGTCCGTTCCTCCCAGCCGGCTGACCCCAACGAACCTCAATTCCTCCGGGTCAGCGCTCAATTCCAGCCGGAGGTTCTCGCTCGCTGCAACAGCACACTCGACTGTAATGTTCCCGTCCCCCCGCAATGTCTTGAAGATGCTCCGGAATCCGGAACCGTCGAGCGCGACCGAGTCGATTTTCTGCAACCGGGAGATCTCCGTCGGCAATACCATTGAGCCGCTCACTTTCGAAGCATCGGGCATCTCATCCTGGCGCCATGGATCGGCAATAACGAGAAGCAGAATGCCAACGCACAAGCCGGAAGCGAACACCACAGCGTACCTCACAAAGGGGCGCTGACGGAACAAGTCCAGAATTTTGTTTATCCATCCAAATCCGGATCGGGTTGGGACAGGAAGAGCATTGATAGAGTTGAGGATTTGGGTCTTAAGGAACGAGGGGG
>JBGPAN010000210.1:0-7111 GCA_041480785.1 Bacteroidota bacterium
CCAGTCTTGTCGCAGTCGCCATTGTATGGCGCTATCTCTTCCACCCGGCCCATGGCCTCCTCAATTATGTGCTATCATGGGTGGGAGTCTCTCCGGTCGATTGGCTCGGGAATCCTGACATTGCGATGCCTGCAATTATCCTGCTTGCTGTATGGAAAAACTTCGGATACAACATGCTGATCTTCATTGCTGGCCTTCAAAACATTCCTGACGAATTGTATGAAGCGTCGGAGATCGACGGCGCAGGAGCATGGAAGCAATTCACCAGCATTACCATTCCCATGCTGGTGCCTACAACGATCTTTGTCGTGACGATCACCATCATCGGATATTTTCAATTGTTCGCCGAGCCTTACGTCATGACGCAGGGTGGCCCGCTCAATTCCACGATGAGCATCGTGCTCTTGATGTATGAGCAGGGCTTCCGCTGGTGGAGCATGGGGTATGCTGCGGCTATCGCATTCGTCCTCTTCGCTATCATTCTGGTCGTCACTCTCCTTCAATTTGCCATACAGCGGAGGATACAGGGATGAGAAGGCGGATTCCCGCGATGGCATTGAACGTTGTTCTGGTTGTTGTCGCAATCACCACTGTGACGCCGGTCTTGTGGATGGTTTCTGCTTCGCTCATGAGTCCAGGGGAGGCCAGCTCATTCCCACCCTCATTGTTGCCTAAGCAACCATCGCTACAGCACTACAAAGCACTCGTGGATCGCTTGCATGTAGTACGCTATTTCTTCAACAGCTTCGTCATCGCGGGTGCAGTCACCCTGATCTCTCTGTTGATCAATTCCATGGCCGGTTTTGCGTTCGCCAAGTATCGGTTCCGGGGTCGTGACAGACTGTTTCGTGTTCTGCTCACCGCGATGGTGATCCCAGCACAGGTGACGATGTTACCGCTGTTTTTGATGCTAAAAACATTCGGCCTTGTCAATACATATGTCGGGGCAATCATTCCCGGGCTCGCGAGCATTTTCGGCATTTTTCTCATCCGCCAGTTCGCAAATTCGATTCCTGACAGCCTCATTGAAGCGGCTCGAATCGATGGTGCGAGTGATTTCAAGGTCTATCGTTCAATCGTGATACCTCTCTGCAAGCCGATCTTGTTCACACTGGCACTGTTCACGTTCATGGGCACCTGGAATGATTTCATGTGGCCATTGATCATCATGTCGGACGATTCGATGTACACGCTTCCCGTTGCCATCGCCAATCTTATGGGTGAACACACGCAGGACCTTGAGTTAATGATGGCAGGATCGGTTGTGACCATCATTCCCGTAGTCGTTCTCTTCCTCGCATTCCAAAGACATTATGTTCGTGGCATCATGATGGGTGGGGTGAAAGAATGACGAGATCGAATTGGGGAAAATCGATGAGGATGATCTATCTTCACCTTGTCGCCCTCGCATCGCTGCTTCCCGCACAGGACAAAACCACCGTCCGCGTGCTTGACGCATGTGAAGACACCACCCTGTGGAGAACATTTCAATCGGCGGGTGTCATTGTCAGCCAACATCGCGATATCGGTGAATCGGGAGAAGCGATCCGAGTTGACGTTGCGTTCACCAAAGGATCCGGCTATGGCGGCATCGTACACACATTCGACATCCCTCTTCCAGAGAACTACGAATTGTCGTTTTCCCTTCGTGCGACCGTTCCTCTCAACAATTTCGAAGTGAAGTTGAGCAACGATACACTCGGTGAGAACATCTGGTGGGTCAACAAGAAGAATTATGCTTATCCTTCGCAGTGGAAACGGATTCATGTGAAGAAAAGGCACCTTTCCTTCGCGTGGGGCCCAAGGTCGGCACCGGCCCCTGATGCGCTTCGGCGTTTAGAACTGGTGGTCACTGCCGGGAGTGGAGGAAAGGGGAGCGTTTGGATTGATGATCTTCGAATCGAATCGTTGCCGCCGCCCCCGTCTCCAATACCACAACCGACGGTGAAGGCGTCGACATCCGCCGGCAGAGACTATCCACCGGAGAGTGTACTGCCCGGATCTAAAGGCGCATGGATTAGCCGTACGTCCGGCCGCGAATGGATAGAAGTGGATTTCAAGTATCGGCGCGAAATTGGAGGCGTTCTGCTTCGTTGGGACAAGGCATTGAGTGGCCTTGAGTATGAACTCCTCGGTTCTCTTGATGGCATTGTCTATGACACGCTGCATGCGATTCAGAACGGCAAAGGAGGCTCCGTTCTGGTGTTCACACCGGAGTCGGAAATACGATTTCTTCGTGTGTCACTGCGGGGTAATCAATCCAACATCCGGTATCGGCTCGAGGAACTCTCTGCAGTGCCAAGCGAGTCGCTGTCGACGATAAACCAGTACATAGAACATCTCGCCGCTGCTGCGCCATCCGGGAGATTTCCCCGATACTTCTCGCATCAACAATCGTACTGGACTATTGTCGGAGTGCCTTCGGGAGAGAATGAAGCGCTGTTCAACGAGGATGGAGCCTTTGAGGTCGACAAACAGCGGTTCTCGATCGAACCGTTCATTTTCCTCGACCAGGGAGCAAAGCTCTCAACGTGGATAGACTGCCGGCAAGAGCAGTCTCTTGAAAAAGACTACCTTCCACTACCAACGGTCAAAAGGTCCTACCCGAATGTGGTGCTTACGACGTCGCTGCTGGCGACAGGTGAACCGAAACAAGCTACGATCCTGGCCCGCTATACACTCAAGAATGTTTCTCGGGAGAGGAACAAAGGGTCCTTCTTTCTGGCAATACGTCCGTATCAAGTGAACCCCACATCACAATCGCTGAACTTTGAAGGTGGAGTAGCGCGCATCGATTCCATGAGCATCAAAGGAAATCGTGGGATCGTCGGAGACAAAAGTGTTACTGTATCCGGAAGTCCTTCTTCCACAGGTGTTACAAACATCGATGCTGGAGAAATTGTCGAATACCTCGCGAGAGGGACAACGCCTGTGAACTCGCGAATCATGGATCCCGTGGGCCTGGCGTCTGGGGCATTCGCATACCAGTTTGACCTGCTGCCAAATGACTCTCTTGTCGTTGTCGCAGCGGTACCCTTTCAGCAATCCGCCGATCGATGGGAACGGACAAATCCCACCGCCTCGGAATTCGAGGAAGCAATGACAGATGCACGCTCCATGTGGGAACGGGTACTGAACACCGTCAAATTCAATGTGCCGCCGGAAGCCCAGCGATATGTTGATGTCCTGCGATCGAATCTTGGCTACATCCTCATCAATAAAGATGGTCCCGGATTTCAGCCAGGGTCCCGGTCATACGAACGATCGTGGATCCGTGATGGCTCGATGACATCGTCGGCAGTGTTAAAACTGGGATTGCAGAAACACGTCCGTCAGTTTGTCGAATGGTACTCCTCCTACCAATATGAAAATGGAATGGTCCCATGTGTCGTCGATAAGCGGGGTCCGGATCCGGTTCCGGAAAACGACAGCCACGGCCAACTTATCTTCGCGTGTATGGAATACTTTCGATTCAGCAAAGATACTGTCTTCTTGCGAGCTCGTTGGCCCAACCTTGTCGGGGCGGTCAATTACATCCAACAACTCCGGGCGCCGCGACTGACACCCGAGTATGCCAACGGTGACAGCGAACGACGCGCGTTCTATGGTCTCGTGACAGAGTCGATAAGTCACGAAGGGTACTCCTCCAAGCCCATGCATTCCTATTGGGATGATTTCTTTACGCTGAAGGGACTCAAAGACGCCGCAGAAGCAGCATGGGTCCTCGGAAAGGCAAACGCGGCGTCAGCCTATGACAGTCTTGCAGGCGCATTCAGGAAGAATCTCTATGAGTCTATTTCTTTGGCGATGAAGAATCGGAAGATCGACTACATCCCGGGATGTGTGGAGCTTGGTGATTTCGATCCGACATCGACATCCATCGCACTGTTCCCCTGCGGCGAGTGTCGCCATCTGCCTCAGGCCGCCTTGAACCGTACCTATGACAAGTACTATAGCTGGTTTGAAGAACGCCAGAGCGGCAAAATTCCTTGGGAAGCCTATACGCCGTATGAAATCCGCAACGTTGGGAGTTATGTGTACCTTGGGCAGAAAGAGCGCGCACACAATTTGCTCGAGTGGTTCATGCAGTATCAGCGGCCGCGTGGGTGGAACCATTGGGCTGAAGTGGTCTGGCGCGAGGAACGGATGGCGCGATTCATAGGTGATATGCCCCACACGTGGGTGGGATCAGATTTCATTAATGCACTTCGGGCGATGTTTGTCTACGAAATGGATGATGATCGGACGCTCGTTGTAGGAGCAGGTCTGAAGGATGAGTGGGTGCGCCAAGGATTGTCGGTGGAGGGTCTGCCGATCCCTGGCGGCTCACTGACATACTCCGTTGCCTTCACGAACCCGTCGCGTGTCGTCCTCCATATTGAGGGTGCTCTCGATTACCGGGAAATATCACTTCTGGTTCCTGTGAATCTGGTTTCACAACCGCTCAAGGCGGCGATGGCAAACGGCCTCGCAGTGAGTCCGATTGATGGATTCATCAAAATCGCAGGGGTTCCTGCTACGGTGGAACTTGTCTACTGACCTATCCATGCGTCATCTCTTCTCGATTCTCATAGTGTCCTTCATGTTCCTTGTGGAAACGATGAAAGCCCAGGGTGCGCGGTCAACATTGTTCCAAGACACTCTGGCGGTCGTCGATTTATGGCCCATAACTACTCAGGATTTGTTTGAGCGGATCGAGTTGATGCCATTTGAAGAACGCGTCCGGGACCGTGACTTCGAA
This sequence comes from Bacteroidota bacterium, assembly GCA_041480785.1. GTDB lineage: Bacteria > Bacteroidota > Ignavibacteria > UBA10030 > UBA10030 > UBA9647. Next base: position 4,742 of record JBGPAN010000210.1, read on the forward strand.
TCGATCAAGCGCAAAGCAGTAGAGTCTCTGGTGGGCGAACGACTCCTCGCGCTGAATTTCCCGGTCAGTGCAGATTCCAATGAATGGCACCTTCGAATCATGAACACCGTCCTCCTCAAGATGTTTGTAAGGGATGCGATGTTCAAACAGGAGATCCGTGAACGAGTGAGGATCCGCGATAGTGACGTACGCCAAGGATTGCGTCGCTATGTTGTCCGGCGACAGCTCCTTGTGGTACGACCTCCGACATTTGCCGATGCACGAAGATTCACTACCGACTGGCGTCGTCGGCGCGCGAATGGAGAACGGAATGCCGATGTTCTGGCATCTGTGCCTTACGAGAGGGATACTTTGTTCATCTCACTCGGATCGATCGACGCCGCCCTTGAGGAAGCTGCATTTCAGTTGATCGATACCACAAGTGTTTCAGAGCCTGTCCGTTCGAAGTTATTTGGCACGGTGGTGATGGCAATGTTGGCAGATGTGCCGAACCCAAAGTCGGCGGAGAAGTCGGCTGCCGAACAACAAAAAGTCGTGCGTGACATACTGCGCGACCGGCAAGAGTCGGCCCGTATGCAAAATTTCACCGATCAACTATTGCGCGGCCAGCGCATGGAAGCCGATACCGGCCTGTTTCGTGCCCTGACACGGCGGCTTTGGGAGCTGATGCGGGAAGACACCATCGCTCGACAGGTTCCCGGTGGCTTTCGGTACGTTCCTGAAGATGTCTCCCGCATGTTGCGTGAATTCCGATCCCGATTGGATCTCCCCCTCGTTCAGGGAAGCTTTGGAACGTTTCGAGTGGGAGAGTTTTTGGCGAATCTGTTCTATTATGATTATACCATTCCTTCTGTTCGTCCTCGTTCTTTTTCCATTTCGTTCTTTCAACTACTGCGTGCAATGACAGAGGCGGACATCATTGCTCAGGAAGGTTTGCGGCGCGGCTTCCAGTATAAGGCTGCAGTCCTGCGCGATGTTTCCAAGTGGATGGATTACTGGAAGTCGCGGTTAGAAGAAGCTGCATATACTGAAACGGCCACGGTGCGCGAATGGGAACCGATCTATTCACTTTGGAGATACAACCCAGCCGTGGTGGAAAGCACTTGCGTGCTGAGCGTACAAGAGATTTTGCGTCCCGATTCCATAAGTGCTTTGACCTTGCTGCAATTGATAAACGATGGATCGGATATGGATTCGCTAGCCCGGGTGAATTCGCTACGTGCCGAGTGGCGGGCGGCCAGTGGAAGATCGGGGTGGTTTCGGTTTCGCGACATAAAAGAAATCGCCGGTAAGATGATGATGGTCGATGTGGGAGAAATGAAAGGGCCCTTGATTCTCCGTGAGGGCTACTCAATAGTGCGTCTTCTCGGCAGAAGATTCGAAGCCGATTCCGTCATGATTGACTCGCTATTGGCGCGTGAGTACAAACGGGTTCGCATGGCTCATCAGCAAGCCGCGCTCAATCGAGCGGTTGCTCGTTTGGCGCTCGCGCGGAAAGTCGAGATCTACTATAATCGCATCAGGGCAGTTGATCTTTCGAATGTCAACATGTTTACACGTCGCATCATTGGATTCGGAGGGAGGATGAATGCTGCCCCCGTTCTCATACCTCAATGGCAGTGGCTCGAAGAATGGAAAAAGATGCGAACGCTCATGCAATGAATTCATTGTGGCCGAAGGGGAACCCCGATGAAAAACATTGGGCGAGCAGGGCGGAAGTCGAATTGTGATGACGATCCTCAACAGAAATCCTCCCACCGGGAGGATTTCTGTTGAGTGTGCCCGGAACAGGAACCGTACTTACTTCACAACTTTGTACCGGCTTTTTGGAATGGCGCATTGAATTCCAACGGATGACAATGAATTTGAGATGTCTTGCCGCTCAACAGGAAAGCCACCAGGATTTCCGCTTGGCACATTCTGCTGATTCTGGCAGCGGGTGATTCGTTTTTCGTGTTACGATGGAATGAGCACTGAAAGGAACTCATGGGGATGTTTTGAGACGCTGTGTTTGGTCACGAGCAAGGAGAAGGCGATATAGCATAGCCCGGACTATTCTGACTGCTTGGGGAGGAGCACCGTCTGCGGAGCCGAGTTGTGGGGAGACGATCTTTCAGGGTGAATGTTAGTAGCCCTAACGGGATCCTCGAGCACCCTGAAAATGCGTACATCGTAGTTGTTTTAGAGCTACACTGAACAAAGATCGTAGGAATTCACTTCATTTTCAAGAAAGAAGCTTTCTACTTCGGATGAGAGATAATATCAAGGAGGCAGTAGCTATCACCCTCAATCGTGAAGTAGATTCGCCACTCGCTGGTGACCCGGGCCTGCCAAATTCCTCGTGTCTCGTCGTACTTCTTTGCTCTCAAG
>JBGPAN010000211.1:0-7100 GCA_041480785.1 Bacteroidota bacterium
CCCTCACTACTCCAAGAACGCTTTCGTCTTCAACACTCTTTGTGAACCGCCGTATACGGAACCGTACGTACGGTGGTGTGGGAGGACGGCGGGGGCAACCCCGCCTCCTACCCGATTCAGAAAACTCTCTGAAGAAATTCGAAAGGGCGCATACAATCCCTGGCATGTCATATGCGAATACTATCGCGGTCTCATTTTCATAAATAATGGCGACTTCGCGCAAGCCGAGGCGAGTGCTTCAGAGTTGCGACAGATCGCTGAAATGAAGCTCCATGATTCATACTATCTCTCTCACTACAACGGCCTGAGAGCTGAAATCCGGCTGGCTCAAGGGAAGGGACGAGAAGCCTCTTCGCTTCTCACGAACGTTCTGCCCTCGGTACGCGCCACTTTCCCACGGTTCAGGATTCTGGACGCGAAAACGGCCGCGACCCTTGGTGACAAAACGAGCGCGTTGAAGTTGCTGGACGACACCTACAATCTTGAAGGATTGCAGTTCACAATAGCGGGCGGAGACTTCCTTGATTTCTGGCTCGAGCGCTCGAAGCTGGATTACTATAAGGCGAAGATGTACGAGCAGTTTGGCGAAAAGGCTGAAGCAATCAAGTTCTACAAGAAGGCGATACAGAACTGGAAGAATGCGGACAAGGATTATCCCCCTTACATTGAAGCTAAACAGAGACTTGCGCTGCTGGCGAAAGGCGGGTAAACTCGCCCCCGAGCGAAAACAGAAGCCCACCGTGCAGCCTTGGGACCATTAGTGGAAATCCGAATATCGAAATCTCAAGGTAATACGAAATCCAAATTCCAAATTCCAAAATCCGAAATTCTAATTTCGAAATTCGAAGGAAGCTGAAAACCAAAGACCCAAATCCGAAACAGAGCCTTTGTGATTCTTGAGTTTCGAGTTTTATGTTTGTACCGCTCTTGGATTCCGCTACAAGGCGGGATTCAAAGAGCGAATTTGAGATTTCGGATTTGCGGTTTAGGATTTATTCGAAACACGAAACAGCCCTTTTGGTTATTGATCTTCGGGAATTGGATTTGCTTGTTTGAGATGTCGGATCTAGGGCTTAGTGTTCAGAGCATCGTATTTCTTCTCCAATAAGTCACTTCTGGTTGGATTGACAATGGTGTTGTTGGGAATCCAGAATTGAGCTCCTCGTTCGGGCGCAGCTTCTTGGTTCCCTTGGCAAAAAGCTGATGAATCGATCACGATTCCGTAACTGATCCTGAAGGTAGAGTATCGCTTATGCATGTCACGATCGTCATCTTCGGCGCTTCAGGTGATCTGTCTGCCCGCAAGCTCATCCCGGCTCTCTACAACAATTTCCGGAAAAGACGACTGCCGGAAGGCACGTCAGTCCTCGGTTTTGCCCGACGCCCCTACGATGACGATGATTTCCGTCAAAAGATGAAAGAAGCCGTCGCATCGTTCGCACCGGATGATTTCAACGAGGAGGAGTGGGGCAGGTTTTCGAGGCTTCTGTTCTATCATCAGGGAGAGTTCTCCGGCGACGAACATTACCGTGGACTCTCAGGAAGAATCAACGAAATCGGCTCTTCACCTCAGAATTGCCTCTTCTATCTCTCCACAATGCCTGAGTTCTATCCAGCGATTGTCACGCATCTCGCGAGCGCGAATCTTCTCTCCGAAACCGAGGGAGGGTATCGACGCATCATTGTCGAGAAGCCCTTTGGCCGAGATCTCGAATCGGCGCTTTCTCTTAACAAAGTCCTGCATGGAGCTCTTCAGGAGCATCAGATCTACCGGATCGATCACTACCTTGGAAAAGAGACTGTTCAGAATGTTGTCGTCTTCCGATTCGGCAATGCCATTTTTGAGCCTCTCTGGAACAGAAACTATGTCGACCACGTTCAAATCACCGTTGCAGAATCCGTGGGCGTCGAGCATCGCGCGAGCTACTACGATACTGCTGGAGTGTTGCGCGATATGTTCCAAAACCATCTTCTTCAGTTGCTCACGCTCGTTGCGATGGAACCGCCTGCTGTTTTTGATGCGGAGACATTGAGGAATGAGAAAGTCAAGGTACTCAGTGCCTTGAGGGAAATCTCGCCTGAGCATTCTGCACGCTCAACGGTGCGCGGGCAGTATGAAGGGTACCTCTCCGAGAACGGCGTGGGACGAAACTCTACAACGGAAACATTCGCGGCGGTGCGGCTGTTCATCGACAATTGGCGATGGCAGGGGGTACCGTTTTATTTGCGATCGGGAAAGCTCTTGAAGGAAAAAGTCTCCGAGATTACCGTGCAGTTCAGACGACCGCCGACTCAGATTCTTGATGTCCAGGCTGGAAAAACCGAGCTCTTTACTAACCGCTTGAGCATACTGATCCAACCGAACGAGGGAATGCATCTGCGATTTCTGGCGAAGGTGCCCGATGAAGGCATGCAGACGCGCCCGGTGGAAATGGCCTTCAACTTCGGCGAGTCATTTGGGGCGAAAGCAATTCCTGAGGCATACGAGCGGCTGTTGTTGGATGCCTTGAATGGCGACGCGGCTTTGTTCGCCCGGAGCGATGAAATCGAACTTGCGTGGAAATTTATCGACAGCATCCGGGAGGGATGGGAAGGCGAAAATGCACCGCCCATGATGCAATACACAAAGGGAACATGGGGTCCGCGTGCAGCAGACGATTTGCTGGGGCGTGACGGGCGTTGGTGGGTGCATAGGAGCGGAAGCGACGATGGCTCGATTCCGGGTTCGGGCAAAAGAGCATGACGCTCAATCCATCCATACGAACTTTTCTCTCAAGCGATCTTCTCTCGCTGGGTGCGGCTCAGGAATTTGTCCGCATCGTCAACTCGGCAATTGAAACGCGTGGAATGTGCTATGTAGCATTGTCGGGAGGAGATACACCCCGCCAAATGTATGGCCGCTTGGCGAAAGTACCTTTCGCACATTCCATCGACTGGAGCAAGGTCCAATTGTTTTTCGGGGATGAGAGAGCCGTACCGCCGACCGATCATCAAAGCAATTTTGGTATGATCAACGATGTGCTCCTTTCGCATATTGATATCCCAGCCGGCAATGTGCATCGAATCCTGGGAGAGGTCAGCCCAGACGAAGCCGCCCGCCGCTACCGACAGCAACTTGAGGAAACATTCGGTCAACAGGAAGTACGGTTCGATCTTATTCTGCTCGGGCTTGGCGAAGACGGTCACACGGCGTCATTGTTACCGCGGACCACGTCGTTGGATGAGGAAGAATCTCTGGTTTGTTCCGTATATGTTCCCCAGCTCGAGAGCTGGCGGATTTCACTCACCCTTCGCACCATCAACAACGCCCGTCGTGTCTTGTTTTTGGTCGTTGGATCGAAGAAAGCCTCGATCCTCGATCGGGTCCTCAATGCTCAACAGCCGACGAAGGAACTACCTGCCACATCGGTCATGCCGAAGGAAGGAACCTTGATGTGGATGGTGGACCAGGATGCAGTCGTGAATATCAAGGGCCGGCTTGAGCGGTAGGCCGAGCGGCCTTGTACGATGAACCCAGCTTCGACCATCGGGAGAGCCCACGAACCTGTCCCTCGTATCAGAAGATACTCCGAGCGCCTGTCGATTTGCCCATCGGAAATGTGTACAACCTTGTTATGTCGATCGGAAACGGCGGTGAAACTGTTTTTGAGAATATCCCGCTGGCTGAATATCCCTTCATTATTGCCGAGCAGGGAGAATTGCTAACAATCAGAAAGTAGTCCGATTCGGTGAACTTAGAGAGCCCGGCGAGGATTCACCTAGCCGGGCTCCTTGGTAGTACCTGGATTGGGACTGTTGGACCCGGGTCGATTATGTGACGAGAGAATCCTATGTCTTCTCTTTCAACTATCGTCAAATATTGACAAATTGGTCAACCGGACTGCCAATGCAATCAAATCTACGCATGTTATGATCCAAATGAGGTGTAAGAATGGTCCAGACAAAGAAATATGCCCGGAGATTTCTCCCCTTGCTGGTTCTGTCATTGTGCTTCGCCGCCTACTCCGGAGTGTCGCAGGAGACGAAGAAGGCAAAGGTTGAATCCAACACAGTCACAGACAAAGAGAAGTCAGAGGGGTGGAAACTGCTCTTCGATGGCAAGACGATGAACGGTTGGCGTGGTGCATATATGGATTCGCTCCCGAAGAAAGGGTGGGAAGTCCGGAATGGGATGCTCATCGTTAAAGAATCCGGTGGGGGTGAGGCATCCTTCGGTGGTGATATCGTCACCATCGATGAATACAGCAACTTTGAACTGACGGCAGATTTCAAACTCACTGATGGTGCCAATAGCGGCATAAAGTACTTCGTGATCGAAGCACTACCGAAAACCCCCGGTTCAGCCAAAGGTTTGGAGTATCAGATCCTGGATGATGCGAAGCATCCGGATGCCAAACTTGGGATCAATGGCAATCGAACATGCGCGTCACTTTATGACCTGATCCCTGCCACGAACAGGAAAGCAAAGCCTATCGGCAAGTGGAACCATGCCAAAATCCTTGTGAAAGGGAAGCATGTTGAGCATTGGCTCAATGGCAAGAAGGTGCTTCAGTACGAACGGGGAGGGAAAGAGTTTCTGGCCCACAAAGCGGAGAGCAAATTCAGAGACATCCCCGACTTTGGTGAATATCAAAAGGGCCATATTCTCATCCAGGATCATGGCAACCAAGTGTTCTATAGAAATATCAAGATCCGACCATTCTAGCGCCAGTTTTCCCCTCCTTGCAAAGGAGGGGTCGATCGCGCGCATGCGGGATCGGGGGAGGTTGAAGCATTCATAACCCCCTGTCCCGCGACGACAAGTCGCGACGGGACGTCCCTCTTTCCGAGGGGGACAGATCAAGCCTTCAGTAACGTTTGATGTCTTTTCAATGGAGGACTTTCATGTCAAATCAATCGCGTCGCGACTTCCTGAAACTGGCCGGACTCACAACCGCCGCCGGTTCGCTCCCGCTGTCCGAGCTTTTTGCCACTCCATCGCTCTCAGCAGGCAAAGGATCAATCCCATTTGACTTGGGAATTGCATCCTATACATTCCGTTCGTTCACGTTCGATCAGGCAATCGAGATGACGGTAAGGCTTGGCATTAAGAAGATGACTCTGAAAGACATGCACTTGCCGATGAATATCACGGACCAGGAAATGCATGTTGCTCTCGACAAAATGAAGAACGCCGGGGTGGAGCTTTCTTCGTGCGGCGTTGTCTACATGAAAACCGAAGATGAAGTGCACAAGGCATTTGCCTACGCGAAAATGGCGGGCATCAAAATGATGGTCGGTGTTCCCGATGCCCCGCTTCTCGAACTCGCTGAGAAGAAGGTTAAGGAGACTGACATAGCGTTGGCCATCCATAATCATGGCCCCACGGACCAACGCTACCCAAGCCCTGAGAGCGCCTATAGGTTGATTGAGAAGATGGACAAGCGCATGGGATTGTGCATCGATGTCGGACACACGCAGCGCCTCGGAGTCGACCCGGCGGATGAAATCGCTCGCTTTTTCGACAGGCTCTTCGATGTCCACATCAAGGACGTTAGCTCCGCAGACGCGAAGGGATCCACCGTGGAGATTGGCCGTGGAGTCATCGACACGACGAAGCTGCTCAAGACGCTTGCGAAACTGAAGTACTCTGGAACAATTCACTTTGAGCACGAGAAAGACCAGAAGGATCCGCTCCCGGGTGTGGCAGAATCAGTGGGGTATGTCCGAGGCGTGATGGCGACATTATAATGAATCTGCAGTCGAAAGAAACATGTGAAATCCGAAACTCAAAACTCGAAATCTCAAACAAGCATGAAATCCGAGTTCTTGACACAGATGACCACGATCGACATCCGTGTCTTCTATCTTTCGAATTTCCGCTGTTTTGAATTTGTTTAGTTTTTCGATATTTCGGATTTCGAGTTTCTCACACTGTGTCCAAGCTATAGTACGCTTCTTTGAAAAGGAGGCTCAATGAAATCCCGACGAGAATTTCTCAAAGACATTGCCCTTGGATCAGCCGGACTTGCTGTTGGACTGAACGCAAAAAGCTATGCGCGAATTCTGGGGGCCAACAACAGGGTGAACTTTGCGGTCATCGGCCTCCACGGGCGTGCGTATGCGCACCTGGAGAGCATTCGCCAGAACAAAGACGCAATGATCACCCACATCTGCGACGTCGACAAGCGGGAACTCGACAAGTATGAGGCTGCTGTGAAGAAGCAGTTCGGTCAGAGCCCGGTCACGCAGAAGGATTTTCGCAAGATTCTGGAATCGAAAGACTTGGATGCCATCACCATCGCGACCCCTGAGCATTGGCACGCTCCCATGGCGATCGCAGGACTCCAGGCGGGGAAACATGTGTACGTCGAAAAACCGTGCAGCCACAATCCGTACGAAGGTGAGTTGCTTGTCCAGGCGCAAAAGAAGTACGGCAAACTCGTTCAGATGGGAAACCAACAGCGCTCATCTGAACATACGATCGAAATCATCCGGAAAATCAAAGAAGGACTTATTGGCAGGCCGTATTTTGGAAAAGCATGGTACAGCAATACACGAAAGGCCATCGGGGTTGGAAAGGTCGTTCCAGTTCCGGACTACCTCGACTGGGATCTGTGGCAGGGGCCGGCGCCGAGGAGGCCGTACAAAGACAACATCCATCCATACAACTGGCATTGGTTCTGGCATTGGGGGACGGGCGAAACATTGAACAATGGCACGCACGAAGTCGATCTCTGCCGTTGGGCTCTCGGTGTGGACTACCCGAACACAATATCGGCGTCCGGAGGGCGATATCATTTCAAGGACGATTGGGAGTTCTACGATACTCTCGTCACCAGCTATGAATATGATGACAAGATGATCACCTGGGAAGGCATGTGCTGCCAGGGGAAAGAATACTATGGAAGAAGCCGCGGCGTGACCATCCACGGCACGGAAGGAACTGTGCTGATCGATCGCGGCGGATACCAGGTCTTCTCGCTGAACGACAAACTGATCAACGAGTTCAAGACGCAGAAAACCAACACGACACAAGATCTCCAAAGCATTGATTCGATGACGACGAGGCATTTCGAAAACCTCATCAATGGAATCAGAAACGGCGAGAAACTGCGATC
>JBGPAN010000212.1:0-7084 GCA_041480785.1 Bacteroidota bacterium
CAGGTATTGGTATACAGACATCTGGTCCGGATATGTTATGATCGACGCAAAGCAGGGAGGCTTACCGACGGATCGGTCGAAGACGGTCGTAAACAGCCCAGCCAAAAAAACGATCTTCGGAACAGATCCCATTGGTGTTGGCGCACAGCGCGGGTGGTATGTTTCCGCGGGAAGCCAGGCCCAGGTTTACAGTGCCGCCAACCCGAAGGCACAGTTCGCGACAGCGACAGGAGTATGGTACCTGGATGGCGGCAAGAGCCGACAGACAGACGTACAAAACTTCAACCTCAGTCCGAATCCAAACTTCTTCGCCAGCGGCACGGCGGGCGACATTACGACCTTTGTTCCGAAAGCGAATCCCGGACGCCCGGATGGAGACTTCAAAACTTCGAACGTTTTTGACAATCCGTCGTACGAGGATGGCAAGGCAGACGCCACGACGAACTATCCAACCGGCTGGGGTAAATTCTCCAAAGGAGCCAGCAACACGGAGAACTTTAACGGCGATCAATTCGCCGGTGTTGGCCCATTCAGCCTCGCGTCGGGTGAGTCTATGACAATCGTTATGGCGAATGTTGCAGGATTCCGCCTCGAAGGAATTCAAAAGGCAGTCCGTGCAGCACGCTGGGCATATGCACAGAATTACAACATCCCAGCTCTTCCGCCACTTCCCGATGTGAAGGTTGCCAACTCATTAGTAAATACAATTAATGTGGAATGGGATACTCGTGCTGAGGCCGATCCCGAATTTGCCGGATACAAGATCTATGCGTCTACCCAGGCCTTAACGAAGAAGTGGCTTGAGGATGGCATGCGTGTTGTGGACCGCTATCAGGAAAACATGGTACCAGGTCCGCTTCCCGCGAGTCTGAAGAAACCGGTGAACCCGAAATTTGACGCTTATGGTCTCGTGAACTCTACAGCATCTCAAGGAACATATCAGCCCGATACATGGGGCACATGGGATCTTGTTGCCGTGATACCGAAAGCCCAGCTCGGGAGCCTGCCCGCTGCCATAACGGCCGGATACAAGTATCGCTACGAGGACAAAAATGTGGTCTTGGGATTCTCATATTGGTACTACGTTGCCGCCTACAAGGAGGGCACATACACGGGGCCTGACGGCGAGACAACAACTCGTATCGAGACACACTCAACGAACAGGAATGGTGCCAGCGGATTGTGGCAGCTTACATTCCCGTTTGCAACCAATAATGCCAACTTTGGAAAACTCGCGGTAACCGACCCTGCTGCAAGCACTGCGGGGCTGAAAGGCATCGGCGCAGTGCAAATAGTCAACACTCGGTTGGCAAATGCTGGCGTGGTGTCGAATGTCGGGGTTCGTCCGAATCCGTACAAGAAGGCTGCGCTCCACGATAATCGATTAAATGCGTATGATCACAAGCTGTTGTTCTACAATTTGCCCCCGCAGTGTAAGATTACCATCGTGGATGTTGCGGGACAGATCATCGATGTCATCTATTTTAGTCAGTCGGACGCCACGAAGGGGAGCACATTCTGGGATATGTTCTCCAAGGATGGTCTTGAAGTCGCTAGCGGACTGTACCTTTATATCGTCGAGTCGCCAACCGGTGACAAGAAGATAGGTCAATTCTCGATATTACGATAATCAAATAACTATGAGGGCAAGATCTATGAAAAAGATCTCTTCAATATCTATTGCGGCTTTGCTCCTCGTGGTTTTTGCCACCGGGATCGTCACCGCTCAGGCGCGCAAGGCTGGAATTAACGCCGCTGCGTTTCTGAAGGTCGGCGTAGGGGCGCAGCAGGTCGGCATGGGATCGGCTGTCACATCCTTAAATGGGGATGTGACGAACATGTTCTGGAATCCCGCCGGTATTGCGCTCAGCAATGAAAAAGCCCAGGTATCATTTACATACAACTCGTGGATCGGCGGACTTACACAGAATGCCGTTGCCGCGAGCTACAACATGGAAGGTATCGGAACGATCGGCCTCGGAGTTATGACATTTGGGGTCAGCGGTATTCCGGCCGACCGCGATGTTTTCCCCGACAGTCCAATTCTTCAGCCGTATCAAATCGACCTAGGAACGTCAAGCACATACGATTACATGGACATGGTAGCGCAGGTTACGTATTCGACCTATGTGATGGACCGCCTTACCCTTGGTGCGTCGTTCAAATTCATCAATGAGAAAATCGACGATCAGAATGCAACAGCCATTGGGTTTGACCTGGGTTCGGTCTACAATATCGGAATCTCCAACTGGAACATCGGAGCCCGCATCAGCAATCTGGGAAGCGATATGAAGTTCTACGACTACGCCTCCCCGATCCCGTTGACGTTCAGCGTAGGAACTTCGCTGGTTCCGGTCCGCATCGGATCGAATTCGGTACTGCTTGCGGTCGATCTTGTGAAACCCCAGGACGGTCTGCAGTATTACTACACCGGATTTGAGTACAATTACAACAACATGGTGTTCCTCCGTGGCGGCTGGAAAATGAACTACAGCTACTTGGGCCTTGCCGGCGACGGCATTGACGAAGGAACAACAATTCGTCAGGGAGTCCAGACGAGCCTGGAAAAAGGATCGTTGGGTTGCGGCGTACGCGTTCCCATGGCGGAGTATATGCTCTCCCTGGACTATTCGTACACGGTGTTTAGCTTGTTCTCTGACGTGCATCGCTTAACCCTTCGTGTTTCCATGAAGTAATGGAGTCTGCCCTAATGCCCATCCCGTGCAACGGGATGGGCGGGCAGGCGAATCGAAGAGAAGGTGCTAACATGCTTTGGCCGCACGTTTCCATAGCGGTGCAGGCATGAGTTGAGATGGAAAAAATTGGGGTAATCTCCTCTTCAGGGTCTCCCCCGATGGTCGGGGGCGGTCACCCGAAAAGCGATTACCCCATCTTTTTTTCTGGCTTGTTTGAAATAGCACATTAGGCAAATCCGAAACTCTAATATCGAAATACCAAGGAAATCCGAAACTCTAATATCGAAACTCCAAACAAATCCGAATACACGAAATACGAGGGAAATACGAAAACCCAAATCCTAAACCCCAAACCGGAGTTTCTGTTTCGATGTCTGAATTTGGCTGAGGTTTCGAGTTTCGCATTTAGAGTTAGTGATTTGTCCCGCTCTCTGGATTCCGCCTCTAGGCGGGATTCACAAAGCGGAATTTGGGACTTCGGATTTAGAATTTAGGATTTACAAGTTGTTTGAGATTTCGAATTTAGTTTTTCGAATTTCCAAAAGATCGATAACCGAAAGGATCATTGTTTGAGTACCCAAAATCTTCCACTCCTGCCAACCAGCGTCATCGGCAGCTATTCATTCCCTCGTTGGCTTGATCAGGTGCGTGAAGCTGGCACCCAGGGTATCCTGTCACCCGACCAGGTTGAAGAAGCACACGACAACGCTGTCAAATCAGTGATCAAAGATCACGAGCTTGCAGGCGTTGATATCATCACCGACGGCGAGATACGCCGGGAAACAATGGTGTATTTCTTTTCGAAACGTATCCACGGTTTTGATTTCACTCACACGAAGCTGCACGCCATTGGAAACCTGGATCCGTCGATCCAGATGCCAGATCCCGTTGTTGTGGACAGAGTGAAGTGGCAACAAAGCCTGAATATGGATAAGCACTTCAGCTTCTTGCATGAGCACACTTCCGCATGCACCAAGGTGTGCGTCACAGGCCCACAAATGCTCGCCAAGCGAGCGACGAACCAGTACTATAAGGATGAGAAAGAACTTATTTTTGATCTTGTGGAGATTCTGAACAAAGAGCTGAAGGGACTTGTTGCGGCAGGCTGCGACTTCATTCAGATCGATGAGCCTGTATGGGTTGGGTATCCGCAGGATATGCCGTGGCTCGTTGAGACGTTCAACAAGCTCGTTGAAGGGGTGAATGCAAAGATTGCACTCCATGTATGTTACGGCAACTATCAGCTCAAAAAACTCTTCACAGGTCAGCACGCAGAACTCTTTCCCGCGATCCTTGAAACGCATACTCAACAACTCTGTCTTGAGTTCGCCGTTTCGGATGGTGTTGGGCTGGAGATGTTCGAACAGTACAAGACCGACAGAGAGATCGCCGTCGGGGTTATCGATGTAAAAGATGAAAAAGTCGAAACACCAGACGTGGTTGCTCAACGAATTCGACAGGCGTTGAAGTGTATCCCCGCAGAGAAAATGTCGATTGTCCCGGACTGCGGCATGAAGTTTATGCCGCGCCAGCGCGCGTTTGGGAAACTCAAAGCCATGGTGGAAGGGACGCGGATCGTACGAAGAGAGTTGGGAGTAGAATAAAACAAAATCCGAAATCCAAATGTCGAAATACAAAACAAATCTGAAATCCTAAGAAGCAAATCCGAAACCTTAATATCGAAATACGAGGGAAATCCGAAATTCTAAATAACAAATCCTAAAGCGTAGTCTCTATTTACGATGTTCGAGTTTTGAATTTGTTTGAGACTTCAAGTTTCGGATTTAGGATTTAAGCACAGTTTCTTAAGAGGTACACCTATTTCAACATTCCCGTGGTTACGAAACCTCAGCGATTTCTTCGTTGGAAGCCTTCGGAATGCAAGACATTTCGATCAAGAGGCATACATCCGGCAACTTGCGGAGCAGGGATTTACGCATGTCAGCGTCAACGGCCTGGGTGTTGATCGGCCGTTTGAATCCGGGCCACCGGGAGATGTGTACTCCTGGTTCTATGATTATAGTCCAGATCTCGACCAATTCGTGACGAGCAAGCTTATCGACGGATTCTACCCCGCGGAATACCTCCGGAAAAATCTCGAATTCCTGAAATCCGGAGCAGTCCTCGCGTTGAAGTATGGACTTGTGCCGGGCCTGCATATCAATTCGCCTCGATCGATGCCCGAGGAATTCTGGGGGAAGTACCCCTTCCTTCGTGGCGCACGGATTGACCATCCCCGAGAAAGCTTCCGACCGCGCTACACGCTCGCGATGGCTCACCCGGTTGTTCAGCAACACTATCGGGAGCTTCTTCAAAACCTCATGAAGGAAGTACCGCAGCTGGGCTTCATTCATATCTGGACGAACGACAGCGGGTCGGGGTTCGAGTTTGTGACATCGCTGTATGCGGGTCGAAACGGAGGGCCATATCTGATTCGCGAGTGGAAGGGCGATGATGAGATCGCGCGCAAAGCGGCAGAAAACGTACTGACGTACTATCGCCTGCTGCGGGATGAAGCAAAGAAGCTAAACTCGGCGTTTCGCGTGATTTGTGATCTCGGACCATTTTACGCAGAACGAAAGTACATTGCCCCCGGTCTGGGTGGTGGCCTCGATGCAGGAGCATTTGGCTCTTTTGAAGAATCGGAGAGCAGGGAAGAACGCGAAGTGCTGCATCGCGTCGGCGCGGTTGTTCACCAGAAGCTCGATCTCGGGGATAACAATGTTCTGGGGGTGCCGTGTCCGAGGATGGTACGCGAGCGCCTGCAAGAGGCAAGAAACGCAGGTGCCACGCATGTGCTGGTGGGCGTGACACCGCGCTCGTTGGCTCCCTATGATATCAACGGAGATGTCCTTCAAGCATTTCAACGGAATCCTCAGACACCCCTGGAGGATGTTCTCAACGCAAGTGCTGAACGATGGGTCGGGTCAGCGCACGCACAGACTTTGCGGGAACTCTGGGAGTTGTCAGATGCCGCTGTGCGATCTTATCCATCCGGCATTCCGTATAGCACCTTTGCATTTCCGTGGTTTCGGCTGTGGATTCGACCGTTTGTACCAAACATCGACGCCGTTCCGGAATCGGAGCGTTCATATTATGAGCACTATCTTCTTGCAACGTTCAACAATCCTGCCCGCATCGATCTCAACAACGACATGATGTGGAACTTTCTGACGGTGGAGGAGGCTGGCGAAAAGAAACGTGCCATCGACCGATCGGTGATTCCGCCTCTCAGTCAAGCCGTCGAGCGCTCGACGGCGCTGCTTCAGCACATCGATCCCGCAGCTCCCGCAGGCAAAGTGTTTCAGGATCTCCACGATCGTCTTTGCGCCGCGCAGTGCTACTATCGAACAATGAGAAACAGTGTTGCATGGACAGAATCGGTCCATGGATACGTGGAGGCGAAGTCGCAGACGGAGAAACAAACATTTCGGGAAATGTGTCGGGAGATGGTTGCCAGCGAACGGGACAATGCAAAGAACCTTTTGAAGCTCTGGACGGAAAGCCGCGTCGACTGGATGCCGGTGACGACCGGAGAAGAATCGCTCCATATCTATGCGGAGAATTTCGCTGATCATGTTCGACGGAAGATTGAGTTGATGGAACGACACGCCGAAGACGAGCCGCACATCGATCCTAACTATATGTGGAGAATGCCGGAGAAGAAAAACTAGTGGGGGGTGCTGCTGAAGAATCCGGCATCGACTAAAGTCGACGCCTATGCAGGCGCGAAACCCTTTCCCAAAGGGACCCCTTTGGGGTGGGTTTTGCGGAACATTGAGCCGTCCGATTCATTGGATGGCGTGGCAAAACCGTTTTTCAGCGAGTCGTCAGCGCACGGATCGCGTTTCTGTTTTCCGTCAGGTCCGAACGACCCCTACCGGGGAAGTCGACGCCTTTGAATGCGCGAAACCCTTCGGGTTTTGTATTAATTAAGCCGTCCGATTTATCGGATGGCGTGGTGGGGCCGTCTTTCAGCAAGTTGATAGTGTCTTTCCGCCCGGATCGCGCTCGTAGAGTTGGAAGAGAAAACCTCATGCTGCATTCGGTTAACATACAGTACCCGCTTCATGAAATTGAACAGAGCAGGAGGAGGCTGGAGGCCGCCTATGGATTTGGGTGGTATGACCGAGCGCCCGTCCTTCTTGGGATCGAGGCCCGATATCTTCTGCACGAACGCCGTGTAACGTTTGCAGAGTACTTCAGCGATCCAAAAACTCAACTTGTTCACCAGCTTGAGAATCTCAAATGGCGCATCGAAAATATTCGGGATGACTGGTTCACAAAACCGATCATCACGGTTTCTCCCGACTTCCAGAACGTTGCAAATGCGAGCGCCTGTGGATGCGACGTGTACTGGCAGGAGAACGAAACACCACAGGCGATCA
>JBGPAN010000213.1:0-7031 GCA_041480785.1 Bacteroidota bacterium
AACTTCGTCTCCTGAATGATGGTCACGCCTTTTTCTAACCACTGCACTTCGGACGCGATAAAGAGATTGACGTAAACCGTGTTCTCTTCTTTATAGTAGATATTGTTGCCAAGTTTTGCGAATGATTCGATGCCCGAACCATTGCAGCAGAAATAGGAGGAGTCGGGGACGCCAAACATCTTGAAAAGGCCGCTCTTCATTGGGACGTAGTACATGATCGCTCCGTCGACTGTCGGATGATGTGTAGGCAGAATTCCACTGAACAGGGCGCGTTCGTAGTAATCGAAAAACCTGGCATTGGGCGACCACGAAAAGAGATGTTCCGTCAGGCGGAGCATATTGTACGTGCAGCAGTTTTCGTGGGACTCCTGGCTGAGTTCGTCGGCAAGTTTGTACGGTTCGTCACGCCAGTATTCATAGTTGCTCGTCCCACCCGTGGCATACGAACGGGCGTCGACGATTTCATCCCAGAAAAACGACGCGATCTCGCGGTAACTCGTTTCACCTGTCAACTCAAATTCGCGGGCGGCTCCGATGACCTGCGGAATATGCGTGTTGGCGTGCAGACCCTGAAGCTGGTCCTTGTGTTCAGCCAGTGGGTCAAGAAACGATCTCTTTTCGAACCGACGGGCCAACTCCAGATCAGCCGGATCCGCTGTCACGGCGTAGAGATTTGCCAGTACTTCGGCCATCCCCCCGAACTCAACCTTCAACATCTCCTGCATTCGTTTTTCATCAAGTCTGTCAACGCGTTTCTTTGTCCACGAAACCATCCCCTTCATAACGTCCAGCGCTTGCTTGTTCTCGCAGAGCACATACATGTCGAGTAAGCCTGCCATGATTTTGTGAAGTGTATAGTACGGAGCCCACACCCGTTTTCCGTTCTCGACTCTCTCGATGAACTCTTCCGGGTAGGCGCTGAGATAGCCGCTCGCTCCGAGCGCACGTTGGCATGCCGCCAGCGCGTCGACGACCTGATTCCCCTTCTCTTTCACCCGGACATCGCCGGTTGAAGCAAACATCAGAGCGCATGCGGAGAGATAGTGGCCGGTGAAGTGACCTCGCAGTTCGCAATTTGGAGCTTCCCACCCACCGAGCGGCTGTGCCTTCGATGGCAGTCCGGCGTTGAAGCGAAAATTGTGGACGAGGCGATCCACCTCAAGACTCAACAAGTAATTCCGATTCCGTTCGAGGTTCTCCTTCATGGGACCGGCAAGCAATCGGACATCATGCAGATCGAATCGACGCGCCACGATCGGCGCCTTCGCTTCGACACCTATCTTTTTCTGAGCCTGTGGAAAAGCCGCTGGCAGCAGCATGGAAAGAGCAAGACTTGCAGCAAGAATCGACCCCATAGGATCCTCAGGTATTGGTAATCATGATCTTCACGACATGATCACGATAATCCGCGTTCAGAGCAAATGCCTCTGGTGTTTGTACAAGAGGAAAACGGTGCGTAACGATGCTCTTCACATCGATCTGGCCGCTTTCTACCAGCTGTATAGCCTTCGGGTATGTGTGCTTCATCCGCCGCGACAAGAAAATGGTGAGGCCCTTTCGCCTGGCCGTTGAATGGCTGAGGGTCATCCGGTCATCGCGCGGAATACCAACAAGCACAACCTTCCCGCCATACCGGACCATATCCGCTGCAAGCTGGATCGACTGATCTGCCCAGGCAGCTTCAAATACCACATCGACTCCTCTGCCCAGCGTCTGAATCATCAGCTTCTCCCTTGCATCCGTCCGCGCAGAATCGATAGGAATGCCCCCCAGCTTTTCTGCCAAGTGAAGCCGCCACGGCAGCTGTTCGACGACGAAGATCGGCTCCAGCTTCGCCTGCTTCGCCGCCTCCAGAATGAGGAGGCCAATCGGTCCCGCGCCGATGATGACCGCAGATTCACCAGGCTTCACCTTTGCGAGATCGACCGCATGCAGCGCTATCCCGAGAGGTTCAAGCAGGGCGCCGGACTCAGCATCGAGCCCATCCGGAAGAGGAAAACAAGTATTTGCGGGGACGACGATTCGCTCACAGAAGCATCCGCCGTCTGGAAAGAGGCCACAGAAGTGAAGACTCGTGCACAAGTTGGGATGCCCACGTTTGCAGAGCTCACAGCTACCACATGGCTGAGCCGGGTCGACCGCCACGCGCATTCCAGGCTTTAGCAGAACAGATTGTTCGCTCAGCGGCTCTTCTCCAGTTGAGAGGATCGTGCCTGCAAATTCGTGGCCGAGAACGATTGGGGCTTGGAGTTTGGTGTCTCCGATCATCGCGTCAAGGTACATGTGCAAGTCGCTGCCGCATACACCCGACGCGTCGACCCGTAGGAGAACTTCCCCCGTTCCAGGCGGTTTTGGATCGGAGAGTTGTTCAACCTTGAGGGTGCGGGGACCGTGAAGCCTGACTCCTATCATCGGCATTGTTTGGTCGCTCTCTTCTCAGAACATGCTTTCGCCGTCATACAACACGCCGGCGGGACGGTTGAAGGAAAGGTCCTTGATGCCGATTAGTCGCATGGCATCCCAGAGGAACCTTCCGGCATGGTCAAACGCAATCGCGGTATGGTGCGGAAATCGCTTTTCCAATAAGACATGGCGGTAGAATCGCCCCATTTCCTTGACCGCGAAGACTGCGATACAGCCAAATGACTTGGGATCGATGTTCAGAATCTCGCCTTCGGCCACATAGGCTTTGAGCTCTGCATCTGCAGTCGATTGAAGACGAAACGCCGTCATTCGCCCCGGTCGAATCTGACCTTCAAGCGTGCCGCGCGTAATGTGAGGCTCCTTGCCCGGCTCCATCAGCCGATACATGATAAGTTGATACTTCATCGTGAATGACGCCATGCAGGCGGACGATGTATTGCCGCAATGGAATCCCATGAACAGATCGTTGTTCGTGTATTGCCCCACCGTCGCTTTCGATTCCTGATACATATCCTGCGGCACCGTGTTGTTGATATCCAGGATCGCCGCCGGCATTTCCGTCGCGCACACCGCGATGTATTCACTCAATGCACCGTAGATGTCCGATTCGCACGAGATAGGGATGCCGTGCGTCGCCAGGCGGGAATTGATGAAGCAGGGTACGAACCCGAAATATTTCTCGAACGACGGCCAGCACTTGTTGGCGAAGACGGCGGACTTCGACGCTCCGAGGTTTTTCTCCATGAAGTCGAGAAGTGCAATCTCGAATTGTGCGAGCGGTTCGAGCAGGTCGGGATACGTATTTCCCTTCCCCAGTTCCTTTGCCATGTCGCTCGCAACCGACTTGATGCGAGGATCACCTTTCTTGGAAAGAAACATGTCGTACATGTCGAGTTCACTGTTCTCCACGATCTCGACACCGATGTCGAACAGCGGCTTGATGGGCGCGTGGCAGGTCAGGAAGTCGGATGGACGCGGTCCGAAGGAGAAGATCTTGAGCTGCTTCAGTCCGAGGTACACACGTGCGACAGGATGAAACTCACCGATCATCGTCGCAACCTCGGCGGCTGTGCCGACCGGGTTCCGGGGGATATGTACGGTCAGGTTGCGCAACCCGACATTGTACGAGGCGCTTAGCAGTCCGCAGTAGGCATCGCCCCGCCCGTCATAAAGATCCTTTCCAGTTTCCTCCGCAGCCGCAGACAGCATGACAGGTCCGCCGAATTTCTGCGCCAGGAGCGTTGTGGGTCCCTCGGGACCGAAATTGCCAAGATAAAGGACAAGGGCGTTGACCTTTTTGTCTCGAAGCTCATCCAGCGCCTTGACGACATCATTCTCGTTCTCCACAACGGTCTGGAGTTCGACAACGGAAACGTTCTTGGCCTTGCATTCTTCGACGACCCGAATTCTTCTCTTTCTGGAGAGTTCAACCAGAAAGCAATCCCTGCTTACGGCAACGATTCCCATGACAACTGTTGGAACGTTCTTCATTTCATTTCTCCTTGTTGTTTCACTCTATTCCTGACCGTAGTACGAATCGGGTCCGTGTTTCCTTTTGAAATGCTTGTCGACGAGTGTCTTTTTCAACCGAGGGGCTGATGGGTTGATCTGCAATGTTAGCACAGCAATCTTCGCAAGTTCTTCGAGCATCTGGCTGTGATAGAGCGCTTTCTCGGGCGTTTCGCCCCACGTGAACGGCCCGTGGCCTGCTACGAGCACCATCGGGATTTCCTTGTACGGCCGTGCAGTGAAAGCGTCTACAATCTGCTTCCCCGTTTCCTTCTCATAGTCTCTCTGGATCATCTCGTCGCTCATGAGTTCTGTGCAAGGGATGTCCGTAGCGAGGAGATCCGCGTGAGTCGTACCCATGATGGGGATAGGCTTCATCGCCTGTGCCCAGGCAACTGCATACGTCGAGTGGGTATGAACAATTCCGCCGATATCCGGAAATGACCGATAGAGATGGGTATGCGTCTTCGTGTCTGATGACGGGCGAAGCTTTCCTTCCACAATGTTGTCGTCGAGGTCAACGATCACAATATCGTCGACAGTGAGATCGTTGTACATCACTCCGCTTGGCTTGATGGCGACAAAGCCTTTCTCCCGGTCGATCCCGCTGACATTGCCGAATGCCCGAATGACGAGGCCAAGTTGCGGCAGTTCTTTGTTGCACCGCCAGACGCGTTCTTTGAGTTCTTTCAGTGAGCTCATGGGTTCTTCCTCATACTCAGAATCTCGTTCTCGACATATTCTCCGAGTTTCGAGTAGCGTTCGTACAGGACTCGATAGTGTTCCGCCCTTGACGGGTCGGGTTGATATTCCTTCTCCACCCCGCTCCCCATCGCGTTCTTGGCATCCTCAACCGTCGGATAGAGACCTGCCACAGTCGCAGCGAACATCGCTGCACCGAGTGCGCACGTTTGCTCTGACTTCGGCACCTTGATGGGGACATTCAAGACATCGGCAACCACTTGCATGATAAACGGAGACTTCTTGGCAACCCCTCCCAAGCCGATGACACCCTGGATTTTCACGCCTTCGGCACGAAAGCGGTCCACAATCTTCTTTGCGCCGAATGCCGTCGATTCAACCAGTGCCCGGAAGATACGCGGAGCATCGCTGCCGAGCGTCAGTCCGGTGATGGCCCCTTTCAGCAGTTGGTTTGCATCCGGAGTCCGGCGCCCGTTCATCCAGTCCAGTGCAAGAATTCCGGACTCTTCAATCGGAACATTCGCTGCTTCCCTGGAAAGCTCTGCGATGAGGTTCTCTGAAACCTCTTCCACAATCTTCTCTTTCGCCCGGCCATCGAGGTAGGAGCTCTTTGCGACGATGTTCTCCACGGGCCACATCAAAACATCGCGGAACCATGCGTACACATCGCCGAACGCCGACTGACCAGCCTCCAGACCGATCATTCCTGGAATGATGGAGCCATCGACTTGACCACAAATTCCTTTGACGAGATTCTTCCCGAGATCCTCTGGCGGGACAATGAGCATGTCGCACGTCGAGGTACCCATGATCTTGACAAGCTCATAGGGCTTGATCTCACCGCCAACTGCACCCATGTGAGCGTCAAATGCACCAACGCCTACCTTGACTCCTGTGTTCAAACCCAGACGCTGAGCCCATTCAGCTGTCAGTGTTCCGATGCAAACATCGCTCGTGAATGTCTTGTCAAACAACCTCGCTCTGAGTCCTTTGAGCAAAGGATCAAGTTTCGAAAGGAACTCTTCTGACGGTAATCCGGAAAAAGAGTCGTGCCACATTGCTTTGTGACCAGCAGCGCACCGGCTGCGCATCATTGTCGGCGGATCGGTTCCTCCTGTGAGGAGAGCCGGAATCCAATCACAGTGTTCAACCCATGAATACGCTTCGCTCCGTATCGAATGATCACTTCGCAAGACGTGAAGGAGTTTCGCCCAGAACCATTCCGAAGAATAGATCCCTCCTTCGTACTTGGTGAAGTCGATCCCGCCCCAGGTTCTTGCCAGGCGATTGATTTCTTCCGCTTCTTGAATCGCCGTGTGGTCTTTCCAAAGGATAAACATCGCGTTTGGATTCTCACTGAACTCCGGAAGCAATGCGAGGGGCCTCCCCTGCCGGTCGACTGCAACAGGTGTCGATCCTGTGGTATCGACGGAAAGACCAACCACATGTTCTGCAGTTCCTGGAGGAGCAGCCTGCAACGCTCGCCTGACAGTCGATTCGAGCCCTTCAACGTAGTCGAGCGGGTGTTGTCGGAACTGGTTGCTCGCGGGAACACAATACTTCCCTTCCTTCCAGCGAGGATAACTGAATACCGCACTCGCGATTTCATTTCCGTTGACGCCGTCAATGAGGACAGTGCGGACGGAGTCCGTACCAAAGTCAACGCCTATGACAACCTTGTTTGTTTTCATCGTCAGCTTAGCCTTGATAGTATTTGACGTTGTTCTTCGTCAGAATATCAATCGGCACCATAATGGTATGCTTCACCTTTTGCCTCAGAACAACATGTTCATAGAGACAGTAGATTCCTTCATATCCCTGCGTCGATGGGCATTGGCTGATGAGGAAGCCAATCAGCCCCTGCTCAAGGTACTGAAGGTTCTTAGGAACGAGATCATAGCCAATGATGGTCACGCCATTTGCAGCGGAGAGTGCTTGCACTGAGCGTGCAACCGCATGCGTCCACGCGTTCGACACAAAAATCCCTCTGAGTGGAGCACACTCCTTCGCAATGCAGGCGACCACATCCGCGAACGCAGCCTCTCCGCGATGGCTGTCAACTTCGAACAGGCGCACCGACATCCTCTTGCTGTCTTCCAAACCGGTGAGGAATCCCCTGATCCGTTCGCTGATATGAAAATCATCCGGTATCACTTTGACAACCGCGATGCCTCCTTCCCTCCCCGTGATGCTCTGCAGGAGATTTGCGGCAAGCAGACCGCTTTGGAATGGATCCTGTCCGATAAACGTAAGGCAATTCGTCCCGGGAATTGTGGAGTCGAAGAAAACGTAAGGAAGCTCTTGAGGAATTGAAGGAATCAGTTCTTCAGCTTTCTGGGAGAGGACAGGTGCGATGAGCAAGCCATCCGGTTTCGATCTTAATGCTTCTCGAAACG
>JBGPAN010000214.1:0-6993 GCA_041480785.1 Bacteroidota bacterium
AGAGGCAAGACGGTTCTCGGATTAAAGAGAGCAGGATTCCTGCTCGACAATGAATGATACCATGTTCTGTCTGAAATTCTGCACTACTGGACTCAGTTCAAGTAATCGATCTTCTTCGCTTTTGAGGCGTAGATTTTCCATTTCCCATCAGACTTTCTCAGCAGGTGCACGAAGTCTATCCTGTTGTCCCTAAACGCCGGACCTCTCACTTTCTTGGTTAATTGAACGCACTCAACTTTCGCTTCTTCGTCGGTCAGTTCAATCACCCTCACGCTGTCGAGCTCACAGTGCAGGTCATATGTATCAAAAAGTCGTTGCGCGAGCTGCTTCGTTGCCTCATACGATTCACTTTCCTCGTCAATCGTAGCCATGACCTTCTCCAAATCTTCGCTGTTCATAGCGTTGATGTTTTCATGGACCACTGATACCGGATCACCTGCAATCTCGGTTTCTTGAGCACACCCGGGAAGAGCAGTGCTCGCAAGGCTGACCACGGCCAACACGACGAACATTCTATGCATCATTCGATAGCTCCTTTCTTCTTGGTATCTACTACCTCACGAGTCTCTTGTATTTGATCCGATGCGGCTGATCGGCCGCGATTCCAAACCGTTCTTTCCGGTTCTCTTCGTATTCCGTGTAGTTTCCATCAAACCAGAACACCTTGCTGTCTCCTTCAAACGCCAAGACATGTGTCACGACGCGATCGAGGAACCAGCGGTCGTGGGAGATGATGACAGCGCATCCGGCAAAATTCGCAATCGCCTCTTCCAAAGCCCGGAGCGTATTGACGTCGAGATCGTTGGTCGGTTCGTCCAACAGCAACACGTTAGCCCCCTCCTTAAGAACTTTTGCCAGATGTACGCGATTTCTTTCTCCGCCCGATAGAACACCGGTCGGCTTTTGCTGATCGGTTCCACTGAAGTTGAACCGGGACACATAACCGCGCGAATTGACTTCGCGATTGCCAAGTCGAAGAAGTTCCTCCCCCCCGGAAATCTCTTGCCAAATCGTTTTGTTCGGATCGAGCCGCCGGTTCTGATCGACGTAAGCCAATTTGACCGTATCGCCAACAACAATGTTCCCTGAGTCGGGCTTCTCCTGTCCCGTAATCATGCGGAAGAGCGTTGTCTTGCCTGCCCCATTGGGTCCGATGACACCAATGATGCCTCCTCGGGGAAGCGAGAAGGTCATATCTTCGCACAACAGATTGTCGCTGTACGCTTTCGTTACATTTTTTGCCTCGATTACGACGTCTCCCAACCTTGGACCAGGCGGTATATAGATCTCAATCTCTTCGTCTCGCTTGTCTCCTTGGTCCTCGAGCATCTTTTCATAGGCTGCGATGCGTGCTTTGCTCTTGGCATGACGCCCCTTGGGACTTAGTCGTACCCACTCCAATTCCCGGGCAAGAACCCGCTGCCGCTTGCTTTCCTGCTTTTCTTCGACTTCGAGTCGGGCTTTCTTCTGCTCAAGCCATGACGAGTAGTTCCCCTGGAACGGAATACCTTCCCCCCGATCGAGCTCCAAAATCCACCCTGCGACATTGTCCAGAAAGTAGCGGTCGTGCGTTACGGCGATCACCGTCCCTTTGTACTGGCCAAGATGATGTTCAAGCCAAGCCACCGATTCTGCGTCGAGATGATTGGTCGGTTCATCTAACAAGAGCACATCCGGCTCCTTCAACAGAAGCCGGCAGAGCGCCACGCGCCGTCGTTCTCCACCGGAGAGGACTTTAACCGGGGTGTCACCGGGAGGACATCGAAGCGCATCCATCGCCATTTCGAGCTTGCTTTCGAGATCCCATGCATTGATATGGTCGATCCGATCCTGGAGCTTTGCCTGCTTCTCGAGAAGCTTGTCGAAATCTGCATCCGGCTCGCCCAGCGCAGCGTTGACGGCTTCATAGTCTTTGAGAAGCGCGACTGTCTCGGCGACTCCCTCCTCGACGATATCCTTAACGGCCTTTGATGGATCGAGTTCCGGCTCCTGAGGAAGATAGTCGAACGTGATTCCTTTCTGGGCAGTTACCTGACCGAGATAGTCTTTATCCACACCGGCGATAATGCGTAGCAGCGTGCTTTTCCCTGCTCCGTTGAGTCCCAGAACTCCGATCTTTGCTCCGTAGTAGAAAGACAGGTAGATATCTTTGAGCACCTGCTTGTTCGGCTTATGGACCTTGCCGACACCAATCATCGAGAAAATTATCTTGTTGTCGCTCATAGTACGTCTGATATGTACATGAGGAGAGACTGTGAAGTGATTCTCACGCCTATGCCACAATATGCGAAATGGTGGGACGATTCCCTAGAATAACGCTCCATCAAACCGTACTCCAAGATGCTTCCTTTCGGCTCTGTGGAAGACGATATTCCATTTCAAACAGTGATAGTGCAACCTGGCTTGTCCGGATGTGTTTCAAAGACCCTGATCCCGCGGATTCCTTGCCTGTCGAGCGCCACCTCGGTGCATTCGAGAGCGAGCTCGTTCGTATTGCACTCCTGGCTAATGTGAGCAAGCGAAAGAGCTTTGGGAAGACACTGTGACCGATCAATGATCTGCAGGAACGATTCACTGCACTGGTCGTTTGAAAGGTGCCCTTCCTCCCGGATTCGACGCTTGAGCCAGGCCGGCCGAGCAGAATCTTCGAGCATTTGAACATCATAATTGGATTCAAACACAATGACATCGGAATTGGCGATGCGATCAACGACTGTTTTCGTTAGATGGGCCATATCTGTTGAGACGCTGACCTTCTTTGTTCTGCCTCCTTCATCATGGGAGATGCCATATCCGAAGCATCCTCCATCCGAATCGTGCGGCACTTCAAAGGCGCGAACAAAAAGCTGGTCTAGCTCGATTTCCGACTTCTTTATCGACTTGAGAAGTCCCTGCCGAGATGCGCTGGCAAAGGCGTCAAATTTCTTCTGCAGATACGATTCGATTTGCGGAGGGCAGTAGATTGGGACGCGCTCTTTGATGATTGCTCTTACAGTCGATTCATTAACGTGATCGCCATGGATATGAGTAATCAAGACTCCGTCAAGATCTGAAATGCTCAAACCCAGCCTTCGTAATTGGCCCATGATGAAAGCCGGACTGAGGCCACAGTCGATAAGAATCGCATTCCCGGCAGTCCATATCAGCGTTGCATTTCCTGCGCTTGAGCTGCCAAGGACGCATGTTGAAAGGAGGTTCATGAAGGAAGATACGAAAAAGGACCGTGGCGTACCAGTCAATTCTGTGAAAGGAGGCGTCCGTCATATCAGCTCTAACTCAGCGGAAGGATGACTTCAGCATGTTTTCAGTGTCAAGCGAATGGGATTCTCCAGAATATACTGCTGAATTCTCCGATAGTCTCTCTCGTCACGCACAATGTGCTCGTAATAATTCCTCTGCCAGAATCTCGCACCCGGTGTACCACGCTGTTCGTTGATGCGCTTCGTCGAAGCTCCCTTGAACCCCCGTATGATTGCCCCGACTGTTCTCGAAGGAGAACGAAACGGCGTTACCTGTCGGGGCGAATAGCTATTCGCCCCGACAAAAGAGACGCCGTTTCGTTCCTCGCAGATCACAACGATCGCGTGCAGATGATCAGGCATGATAACGAATTCGTCCAGCTTAACTCCAGGCCGAACTATCGGCGTGCGGAGCCACTCCTCCTGAACGATTTGCCCCAACTTGCTCAGTTGTACCCTCTCGCCAACAACAGAGCCAAGGATCGGCTCTCGGTCCTGAATTGTCAGGGTCACATAGTACATCCCCGGCTGGGAGTAGTCAAAACCCTGCAGTCGGATCGATCGGCGATGATGTCTCCATGGATTATAAGGCATAGGTGTGCCTATGTAGAGATTCGTCCATGAAGAATGAGACAAATTCCACAGAAACACGCAACGAATTTGAGTTTGCAGAATGCGGTAGGAATCGGAGGGACGCGCGGAGTTTGCCCGACGTATCTTGTCGGAGTCGCGTCCGTCAAGACCGGTCACAACCCGCCTATGCCCTCCGGGCTTTCAGCGGGTAAACAGCGTGTGCCCCCAGCTCAAATCTTCCGTCTGACCAGCTCTGGTTTAGCTGAATGACTCCGTCATCTTGTTAACGAATGCTCTCAAGATACAGAGTCTCCACCTTCTTCCGTGCCCACGGTGTCTTGCGGAGAAACTTCAAGCTTGATTGGATACTCGGATTGTCAGTGAAACATCGAATCTTGATCCTGAGGCCCAATTCCTTCCATCCGTATTGGTCGACCAGGTGCTGTAAGATTGCCTCCAGCGTTTTTCCATGGAGAGGGTTATTTGGCTGATCGCTGTTCATTTGCCAAGCGTCGATTTTGGTTCAGACGTTCCTGTTGAGGGCATCCTTCTTGCAGGTTCGATTTGTTCTGAAGGGCGCCTGAGAGTCAATTCATCACTCAATGTCCCCTGCCTGCCCGCTCTGCTGTCTCGTAGCGGCGTACTTCGCTGTTCCTACTAAGGAGAGATATTTGTCTGTGAATGTCAAGAAAGAACACAACAGGTTTAGGCGAGCCATCGAGCACTGGTGAATGCTTCTTGGACTTAACTGAGTTGAAAGATACGAGTCGATGGTGGCTTCGATCTGTTGCGAAGATAGACTTCAGGCAGCGGATGACAGTTTTCTCGTCTAGCCCGCATATTCAGCGCGCCATCCCCTCTCTCGGTCTTTCACCTCCTACCACACTCTCACCTCTGTCATGATGAGCAAGACGAAAGCCGGTGACACCGCCTCAACGTACATGCGGGAATTGTGGATCGCGGAACAAAGACTTCACTTGCATTGTTTAGATATCAAAGAGATGAGAAGAACCAATATGAAGTCCATTCAAACAAATCGAGGTGTCAAAGCCCTTGCGTATGCGCTCATGAACAAGCGCTCATCTCATGCCTATCCTGTGCCGGTCAAAGCCCATGCACAGGCATTCGTTGACGACATAATCGAATTCCTCTTCCCCCATTTGTCGGAGAAGGTGTATTTCACGGCAGAGGAAATTCAGGCGAAACTCGTTCTACTGCAGCGGAACCTGAAGAGCATCCTCACGGCATTGCCGCACAACCAGGGCATTCCCATCGACAAAGTGACGACAAGATTCTTCTTGAAACTGCCAGAGATTCACGACAGACTTTGGTTAGATGCACGCGCTATTGATCAAGGGGATCCAGCCTCTGAAAGTGTTGAAGAAGTCGTCCTAGCGTATCCTGGCTTTGTCGCAATCGCCATTTACCGGCTGGCTCATGAGTTGTACCTCCTCCATGTTCCCATCTTGCCACGCGTGATGACGGAATATGCACATCAAATGACCGGGATCGATATCCATCCCGGGGCTACTATTGGGAGATCCTTCTTCATTGATCATGGCACGGGAATCGTCATCGGTGAGACAGCAACGATTGGCGACCATGTGAAGATCTATCAGGGAGTAACGCTGGGTGCCTTGAGTGTCGACAAGAAGCTCGCCAAGAAGAAACGGCACCCAACAATAGAAGACCACGTGACGATCTATGCCCAGGCCGTAATTCTTGGCGGGGCGACCATTGTTGGACATCACAGTGTTATCGGTGGCAATGTTTGGCTGACGCGGAGCATTCCACCGTACTCAATGGTCTATACAGAAAGTACCATCTCAGTCCGAAAGAAGTCCAACGGGCGTAACAACAAACAAAGAACTTGAAGGAGACGGTATGCGAGTGAGGAGCATTTTGGAGACGATTGGGAATACCCCCCACGTACAGATTCACCGGTTATTCGGTTCGACAGCAAATGTATGGATGAAGCTTGAGCGAGCGAATCCCGGTGGAAGCATCAAAGATCGAATTGCTTTGGCGATGGTGGAAGATGCTGAGCGGCAGGGTATTCTGAAGCCCGACAGCGTGATCATCGAGCCGACATCAGGTAACACCGGAATTGGCTTAGCCATGGTCGCCGCGGTGAGAGGCTACAAGCTCATTCTTGTGATGCCTGAATCGTTTTCCCTTGAACGCCGTCGGGTGTTGAAGGCATATGGCGCAATACTGGAATTGACTCCGCGGGAAAAAGGCATGCGCGGCGCGATCGACCGGGCCGGCGAGCTTGCGTCTGGAACACCAAACGCATGGATTCCACAGCAATTTGAGAACCCAGCGAACATCGAAATCCACCGCCAAACAACAGCAGCCGAAATCTTGCGCGACTTCCCCGAGGGCATCGATTACCATATCACCGGAGTCGGAACCGGAGGCCACATCACCGGAGTTGCGGAAATCCTGAAGCCAAAATTCCCCAACCTCAAGGTCTTCGCCGTCGAGCCGACGCTCTCTCCCGTGATTAGCGGCGGCACGCATTCGCCTCATCCACTGCAGGGTATCGGTGCTGGTTTCATACCAAAAAACCTGCACAGAGAGATCCTCACTGGCGCCATTCAAGTCAGCAAAGAGGAGGCGTACGAATTTGCCATGCGATGCGCGAAGGAAGAAGGAATATTCGTTGGCGTATCCTCTGGAGCATCCTTGGCAGCAGTTGCCAAGAAACTGCCTGAGATCCCGACTGGCAGCACTGTGCTCACGTTCTGCTACGATACCGGCGAGCGCTACTTGTCCGTGGAAGGTTTGTTCTAGCAGCCCACGAACGATTGTGGGGAAACCACAGAGGGATTTGAATACTGAAAAGCTGTTGGTTTTAACGAATGGCGTGCCTACACGCGCGGAGCGCCGAAAGTGCCTTCCAAACGCGGAACTTGAGAACGAGAAGAGAGCTTTCGGGAATGACGGATTTGTCTTGCCGGGGGAATCTGGGAGCTGACGGTGTAGCAGTGTAGGACAGATTGACAATCTGTCCTACAAGAACTCACTGTATTCGGCCACGGCGAGGTTTCCCACGCCCACAATGAAACCGCCTCTGGCAGGATCGGGTAGGAGGCGGAGTTGCCCCCGCCGTCCTCCCACACCACCGTACGTACGGTTCCGTATACGGCGGTTCCTGTCAACAACGACCTCGAGGGCC
>JBGPAN010000215.1:0-6985 GCA_041480785.1 Bacteroidota bacterium
CCCTTCACGTCGATCGTCGCCTTGGCCTGATCCGGAGTGTCCTCGTACATGAACGACGCTTCAAGCTCCTTCTGCCAGTGCGTGTCGGGTGCGAAGGCAAATCCTTTTTCGAGCCTCCGGCGGGCATACAAGGTAATCAATCCGCGCGCAATATCCTTGATCCGCTTTCGAGCACGTGCCTTGAGGCGTTCCCAATCAGGAGCCCCCAATTTGGAGAGCTTGGGGAGATGACCTTCCTGGGATGCATACTTCTGCACACGGTTGACGAAGTTGAGGTTCACATAGAGAACATCGTTTCCCTCGTACAGCACCCGCATCACTTCCTGATCGACACCCCGGACCTTGAGCTTCTGCAATCCGGCAAATTTTCCGATGCCGTAGTCGATGTGAACGACGTAATCTCCGCGTCGCAGCTGCTGTGCTTCTTTCTGACTGAAACCTTTGAACTTTTTCCGCCTGGTCGGGCCGCGACGCTTTAGCCGGCCAAAAATCTGATGCTCTGTAAAGAGAGCAAGATGGGCAGGAGGATAGACGAAGCCTAGGTGCATGGCTTCCGTCATCAACTGATACTTCGGTTCTGTCGCGGTGGGTGATTCGTGAGCCGATGTCTCCGCCTCTTCATCGGGCGACGCAGGTGCCGTAATCTCTTCTTCGATCAATTCCTTGATGCGATCTGCTTCCGCCTGCGTGTCGCATACCAGAACCAGCTCCTGACCCTGAGCTGAAAGTTCGTTGAGGTGGCGGAGGAGCACCTTGATGCTTCCGTTCACCGGGGGCTGCGGCTGGCTGAAGAAATTGATCGCAGCGGAGGAATCCGCTTCGCCGATGATTGCATGGGAGATGAGAGGAAAACGATTGGTTTGTTCCTTGACGACCTCCCACGTGAACAGATTTTGAACGCCTTCATGGAACAACTCTTCGATTTCTTTCTGCACCGACGCCGGTTCGTCGATGACGAGCAATGCATCAGGCGAAAGATAATCAAGCATTGAGGCCCCGGCCTCGGTTGCATCGCTCGCCGGCAGGAGGCTGGCAACAATGTTCGCGGAATGGAGCTCCCGGATGGAACGTTGCGAGAGTGCATCGAATTCGCGGATCGATTCAACAGTATCACCCCAGAATTCCATTCGGAGCGGGTTCTCACCGACGTACGGAAAAACATCGAGGATGCCGCCGCGTACGGAATAGTCGCCGTATTCCTCCACAAAATCTTTCCGCTCGAACCCAAGTTCGGCAAGCTGCTTCAGCAACGCTTCGAACGGATACTCTTTTCCGGAGACGAGCTCAAGACTTCGCTGGCTGAACTCTGCCATCGGCGGCACACGGCCTGCAATTGCCTGAGCACTGGTAACGATAACGATCGCCTCTTTGTTCGTCAGCGCCTTCAGCGTTTCGACCTGTGCGATCGGGGCGGTCATGTCGAGCGACGTGGCCTTATGGCCGGGACCGTGGGCATACAGACGAACCGAATGTTCACCGAGCAACAGCACACAATCGTCTCGTAGTTGCTCTGCGCGATCATCGTCAGGAACAAGAAGCACGACCTGCGACTGCCGGACCTCATAGAGATTCGATACAACAAACGCCATCAACGATCCGCTGATTCCCCTGAGCGTCAACGGGCTGCCCGCTGCCGCCTTCGCACCCTCGTACCGCAGCCGCAGAAACGGTTCTGATTCAGCGATCTGCTTTTTGAGGTCTTCGAGCATCAGGTGGTGATTGGTTAATTGTGCGTTGTTTGCATCCCGCAAATCTGTCTTGCGGGAGTGAGTGGTGAATTGTGAATAGAAAACGGTGAACAGTGAATCGCGAACAGTAAATCACAAACCTGTGGTGAGCGCCTGCCTGAAGAATCGAGAATAGCCGGCAGGCGTCGAACCATCGACCATTGGAAATCTCTCCGTTCTAACCGAGCAAAAACACCTCACCCCGGCCATCGCGGTTGTACCGGACAGTCAGGGTGACACAATGTAGCCAAAAGTCGTTGCAGTCGCAATCGTACCAGCTCGTTGGTTGAAAAACCTCGTGAAATGATGTATACTCTTCCTGACCGAACTTCGCACGGAGGCTGTATGCCGGACTTTGTACCTTATCGTCCTCTTGAAATGTCTGAACAAGAACAACTTCAACGAGCCCACAATTTCTATGAGTTCTGCAACACGCGCAGATCCATTCGTGAATTCTCTGACAGGCCTGTGAAAAAAGAGGTCATTGAGCTTCTCTTGAAGACCGCCAATACAGCCCCTTCAGGCGCCAATAAGCAGCCGTGGCAGTTTGTCGTCGTGACCGACGCGCAACTCAAACGTGAAATCCGGTTGGCCGCGGAGGCAGAAGAAAAACAGAGCTATGAACGGAGGATGCCACGAGAATGGCTGGACGATCTTGCCGCTCTGGGCACCCACTGGCACAAACCATTTCTTGAGATCGCCCCTGTATTGATTGTCGTCTTCGCCGGCGCATACATCCAGGAAGAAGGAAAGGTTCACAAGAACTACTACGTAAAGGAATCTGTTGGAATTGCATCGGGGTTTCTTCTCGCTGCGATTCACAACGCCGGACTGGTATCACTAACGCACACACCGAGCCCAATGGATTTTCTTCAGAAGATTCTGAACCGGCCGGACAATGAAAAACCGTTTCTCCTTATTCCGGTCGGCTATCCGAAAGAAGGCACAAAGGTACCAGACATCCATAGAAAACCATTCGACGAAACTGTTGTGTGGAGATAAGGTCAGCGCAAAATGTCAATTGAAAAGGTGAAACGAAAACTGAACCTGATACGTAAAAGAGGGGAAAGATTCTCAGTTGGCCTCGGCGTCGGTTAGAAACCGACGCCTGAAGTGACAGCGAAACCCGAAGGGTTTGGTTACACAAGAAGCCGTCTGATTCATCAGATGGCGGAGCTCTCGGCTTGGATCCCGGCATCGGTTAGAAACCGACGCCTGAACTAAAAGCAAAACCCGCCCCAAGGGGGTCCCTTTGGGAAAGGGTTTCGTTGCACAAAAAGCCGTCTGATTCATCAAATGGCGGAGGTTCATCGGCTGAGGCCCCGGCATCGGTTAGAAACCGACGCCTGAACTAACAGCAAAACCCGCCCCAAGGGGGTCCCTTTGGGAAAGGGTTTCGCTTCCCAGAAAGCCGTCTGATTCATCAGATGGCGTAGTCAGGAGATAAAACGATGAAGATCAAGGTTGGCGTTGCCCAGTTCGCTCCCGTTGTCCTCGACCTGAAAAAGTGTATAGACAAAGCGTGCAAGATTATCGAAGAAGCAGGAAAGAAGAAAATCCGATTGCTCGCATTCCCGGAGACATGGATCCCCGTCTACCCATTGTGGGCGGATATGGGGTCCTACAGCGAATGGGGGAACGACGCAGCGAAGAAATTGTATCGGCGACTCCACGAGAACAGCCTTCAGGTCGGTTCGCCGGAAGCAAAGTGAATTGCCGCAGCATGCAAAAAAGCGAAGGTGCACGTTGTAATCGGCGTGAATGAGCGGGCAGGAAAGTCCATCTACAATGCCCTCCTCTATATTAATGACAAAGGCGAGTTGATCGGGCATCATCGCAAACTCGTGCCGACGTTCGGAGAAACATTGGTTTAGGGACATGGAGAGGCAGCGGGTCTGCACACGCATGAAACAGAGTTCGGGCGAATCGGCGGACTCATCTGCTGGGAACAATGGATGCCTTTCGCGCGGCACGTATTGCACTCGGAAGGGGAAGTGTTCCACGTCGCCGCCTGGCCGCACGTAAAGGAAATGCATCAGATCGCGAGCCGTCACTATGCATTCGAGGGGCGATGCTTCGTCCTGGCTGCCGGGATGTATCTCGAGAAACGAATGATGCCCGAGGACTACGAATTTCGGGATGAGCTCAAAAGCGCACCTGACGTCCTCATCCCGGGCGGAAGCGCCATCATCGGTCCCGACGGCTCATATATTGTCGAGCCCGTCTTTGGGAAAGAGGAACTGCTTGTTGCGGAAATCGAAACAGATCGTGCGATCGAGGAAAGTTTGACACTGGACGTCACCGGCCACTATTCCCGGCCCGATGTCTTCGAATTGACCATCCGGCGAAAACGCTAACCGCCTCTGAACGAACAAAGCCGTTGCAGAGAACACATGCAACGGCTTTGATTGATCTCGTGAAACTTCAGCTACCTCAGTTCTTCGGGTCACCCTTCTTGGTGTCTTTGCAGCAATCGCCCTGCTTCTTGGCCGCTTCATCCTTCTTTCCATCTTTGCTGCAGCAAGCCCCTTCCTTCGAAGCGCCTTCCTTTTTCACTTTCCCGTCTTTGTCCATGCTGCAAGACTCTTTCGCATCTTTCTTCGCGGCCACCGTCAATTTGCCGGCAGAGGCGGTGAACCCTGCCTCAGAGACTGCATTCAAGAGCATTTCCGGCTTGACCGACGTGGACGCGAGAACAACCTTAGCCGAGTTTTTCTTCAGGCTCACGTTGACATCCTTCACTCCCTCGATGCCGCGCAGTGCCTTGTCGACCTTCGTGACGCAATTGTCGCACTTCATTCCAGACACGGCCAGAGTCACGGTCTTTGTCTTGGTGGTTTGGGCACTGGTGAACCCGACAGCAACCACGATGATCAACAACACAACGGCGAATCTGTGCATATGAGCCTCCCTTGTTTTAGTGTTTTCTGTTCTGTCTTCGGTGTGACACAAAGATACAACGAAAGGGGTTGAGCTGCAACGGTTTTTGTCCTGGAGAGGCCGCTTTTCATTCTCGGCAAAAAATGCTATATTATGACAGAATTGTAAAAGGAGAGGAAATGGTTCGCCTCTGGTTGCTGCATCAGACCTGAGGCATTTTTTTTCTGCTGCCCGCTTCAGCGGAAACAGCATCGAAGACATGAGCAGAAGGGAAGTACGTTTCTATCTATGAAGTTGAGAGAAGATATTCGGAATATTGCAATCATTGCACACGTTGATCATGGCAAGACGACGCTCGTCGACTTCATGTTCCGGCAAACCGGCACGTTTCGCGCCAATCAGGAGGTCATGACACGCGTCATGGATTCCAACGAGCTGGAGCGCGAACGCGGGATCACGATCCTGGCAAAGAACACGGCTGTCTTCTTTACTCCAAAGGACGGCAAAGTCATCAAAATCAATATCGTCGACACACCGGGCCACTCGGATTTTGCCGGAGAAGTCGAACGGACATTGAAAATGGTCGACGGGGTGCTGTTGCTCGTCGATGCGGCGGAAGGCCCGTTGCCGGGCACACGATTCGTTTTGAAAAAATCGCTGGAACTCAACCTTCAACCGATTGTTGTCATCAACAAAATCGATCGCAAGGACGCCAGGCCGCATGAAGTCCTGGGTGAAGTCTTCGAGCTCTTTCTCTCTCTCGGCGCCCATGACCACCAACTCGATTTTCCGACGATTTATGCCGTCGCAAAGCAGGGCATAGCTAAGCGCGAACTCGATGACCCGAGCACCAACCTCCAGCCGCTGTTCGAGGCGATCGTGTCGAAGGTGCCACCTCCGCCGGGCGAGGTCGATCTCCCATTCCAAATGCTGGTCACTACGATCGACTACAACGATTATCTTGGCAGGCTCGGCATCGGCCGGATTAACCGGGGAACCATCAAGCTTGGGTCTCCGATGAAAATCGTTCACCGCGATACTTCCGTGGAAGACGCCAGGGTGACGAGAATCTATGTCTTCGAAGGCCTGAAGCGTGTCGAAGTAAACCAGGCGAGTGCCGGCGACATCGTGGCGCTGGCGGGGATGGAGGATGTCGACATCGGTGAGACGATCGCCGATGCGAGCGACCCGGCCCCGCTCCCGTTCGTGTCGATCGAAGAGCCAACGCTGTCTATGAATTTCGTGGTCAACAACTCACCGTTCGCGGGGCTCGAAGGAAAATATGTCACCACCCGGCATCTCGGAGAACGGCTGGCGAAAGAGATTCGCTCGAACGTGAGCCTGAGGGTCGAGCTGACCGATTCGCCCGATATCTTCAAAGTGAGTGGCCGCGGTGAACTTCACCTGGCTATCCTCATCGAAACGATGCGGCGCGAAGGGTACGAGTTCCAGGTCTCGAGGCCCGAAGTCATCTATAAGTTGATTGCTGATGTCACGTGCGAACCGATGGAGCATGTGATCATCGACGTGCCGGATGAGTTTGTCGGCGTGACGATTGAGAATATGGGGCAGCGGAAGGGGGAAATGAAGAACATGATTCAGGTGCAGGGAAATACCCGCCTTGAATTCCTCATTCCGGCGCGTGGCTTGCTTGGATTCCGTTCTGAATTCATGACGCAGACCAAGGGCACCGGCATTCTGCACCATAATTTCCACGGTTACGAACCGTACAAAGGCGATCTTACCCATCGCAATCGCGGCGCACTGATCGCACTCGAAGACGGGGTGTCAGTCGCATATGGTATGTACAAAGTGCAGGAGCGCTCGACGTTCTTCATCCAACCAGGCATCAAGGTCTATCATGGCATGATCGTCGGTGAGAACGCGCGCGAGCATGACATGGTTATCAACGTTTCCAAAACAAAACATCTGACTAATATGCGGGCCTCCGGTTCCGACGAGGCGATTCGCCTCGAACCGCCTCACATTCCGACGCTCGAGCAGGCTATCGAATGGATCGGAGAAGATGAGTACGTGGAAGTGACGCCGCAATCCATCCGGCTTCGCAAGAAATACCTCGATCACAACGAGCGGAACCGGATGTCGAAGAAGAAAGCCGAAGTCGTAGAATAGCAGCGGGGATGTTCTCGTCCTGCCGCTGTCGTCCTGCACCAGAGCGTAAGACGCATGTTCTCAACACGCATAGATTGGGATCTTCGACCCTCTCCGCTGTACTCCCTGCTGCAGCTGAAACGTGCACGCAAGGAAGAAGTACTCGATCTCACCGAATCTAATCCAACG
Organism: Bacteroidota bacterium; assembly: GCA_041480785.1. Taxonomy (GTDB): domain Bacteria; phylum Bacteroidota; class Ignavibacteria; order UBA10030; family UBA10030; genus UBA9647. The sequence continues at coordinate 6,909 of JBGPAN010000215.1, forward strand.
AAGTGCGGCTTCATCCATTCTTCGTCGAACCTCATCGATTCCGGATCACTTCAGCGTTCGGTGCTCTACGAGCCGGA
>JBGPAN010000216.1:0-6935 GCA_041480785.1 Bacteroidota bacterium
ATGAAGACTATGCCTGCCTCGCACTCAAACGACTTCGCCTAACTGATACCAACAATTCCATTCAAGGATATTCCGATGGAGTATTCTGGGAAAGGAACTCGTTTCAGGAACAGAGCGACTCGAAACGGTCAAACGCACAAGTCCGCGATGATACAATCTCTCTCTTCCATGAAAGCGAAAAACCCGAATGAACAAAAGTCAGATTTTCTACACCGAAGCTTACAAGAAAATCGAAACTAACATTGTTAAGTCCATCAACTCGCACAAGGACTTTATGTCCGATGCAACAGTCTCGAGTACACGTGCTGCTGGTGACGCTATTCAAGCTATTCTCGCGGAGAATTTTGACAATCTGCTCGGCGAGCTATGCAGCAACTATTCCGCCGAGTTTGCTCGTAGGGCAATGGCAGACATTGCTTTTACCGACAAGGATGGGTTCTATAACATAGTGGACGTCAAAACCCACAGACTCGACACTCATTTCAATATGCCAAACCTCACTTCTGTCGAGCGGCTTACACGCTTCTACGAAGACGATAACAACTATTTTGTCGTTCTAACTGTCGCGTATGCAGTCAAAGGCACAAAGGTCAAGGTCGAAAAGGTCCATTTTGTCCCGATCGAATTCCTCTCTTGGGAATGCTTGACAATAGGTGCTCTCGGGTGGGGTCAAATTCAGATTGCCAACTCTAACAACATCATCGTAAAGCCTAAGTACTCTCGCAAGAAGTGGATGCTTGAGTTTTGCAACGTGATGCTTGAGTTCTATCCCAAAGAAGTCACAAAGATCGACAAGCGCATTAAGTATTTCCAAAAAGCGAAGAAGATGTGGGCGAAGAAAACCTAGTGATGGGTTGCATCGGCGCATAACACGCCCAACAACACCACTCCCTTATTTAGGAGCGTATTATTAAAGTCGTTCAACTCCCCGCCTTCGCGGGAGAATCTGTTCTTCATGGCTCGGCGGGGCGCCGCGTTGTTGGGTGGTTTGATAGTCGCCTACTGAAGTATGATTCACGTGCTACGCGTCATACTGATGGCGACTCGAAGCAAGGAAGGAGAGATTGAAAGCAGGGTGGTTCCCAAGCGACGGAGCGGAGTGGAAAGCATGATTCGCTGCATCGCGGCTGCGGCACGAAGGCGTGAAGTGAACGTTCGCTTCCATCGGTGCCGGTACTCCGCCTCGAGTGCATCGGCCTCCGGTCCCGAACGGCGATGTTCGCGGAAGAGCGAGCCAAGCAACTGCGCGCTTTGCAGCGCAATGCCGATGCCGTCACCGGCCAGCGGCGAGATCACCTGAGCCGCATCGCCGACCATGAAGATGCCATTCTCAACCACGTTCCGCCTTCCGAAGTAGATGTTGCCCGTCCCATAGATCGGCGCTTCGTCAATCGCTGACATCACCGGCCCTCCGACGACACCCGCAAAGTGCTTGTTGGCGGCCACCAGTTCCCGCAAACGCGCCCGCGGTGATACGTCGTCCCCCTTTCTCCGTTCGAGGAAACAAATCGTCGCCATTCCGCTGTCCACGTGGTTTATGCCGCAGTACATATCCGGTCCCGTGAAGATCCGTATTTCATCCGCATTCATCCCGAGCAGCGCCGATGAGGGGACATGGAACTTAACCCCGTTCAACTGAGTGCGTGTTCCAGCAAAGGGACGATGGAGCCGCTTATCAAGCGGTGAAGTTTTTCCGTAAGCACCGATGCACCACTGTGATTGGAGCGTCCGCGTGGTGTCGTTCAAACGACATTGAACTTCGAATCCGTTCCCACGTCGAACCACCGCTTCGGCGTCGGCTGGCTGTAACACGTGGACTCCTTCCTTTACCGCCGCGTCCAGCAGGAACTGATCGAACGCACCGCGTCGTAAACCATACCCCGTGAAGCCTAGCGCTTCCGAGAGCATCGGTCCCCTCTCGGGACACAGGGCAAACTTTGTGATGGGTGTTGGGCCAAGCTGAAGAAACTCGCGTTCGATGCGGAAGTCACGGATGATGCCGATGACTTCAAGGGAAAGAAACTCGCCGCAGAGGGTTTCGCGTGGAAATACCCGACGCTCAACCAAACAAACCGAATAGCCGGCCTGTGCTAGTGTAAGCGAGGCCATTGCTCCGGCCGGTCCTCCGCCAATCACGATGATATCAAATACTGATTCCGACAAGCCTTTTTCCGTTTGATTCGATGGAGACGAGCCAGCGGAATGCCCAATGACGGGTGATAGAAACCCGACCATATCCGGAGGTGATCTCGGACAATTCCTTTTTCAAGAACCCGCGCCGCACAGAAATCGGCGCATCGTGCCGCACCATTGTGCTGTATGAGAAGAGCCGTGTCAATATCGTAATGGCAAGAAACGCCATTGCTGACCGTTGAAGATCGTTGATGACAATGCCAAGACGCGCTACGCGCGACCATTCAGCGAACAACACGCGTAGCTCATCCGAGCTAAAATGATGGCAAAACAGCGACGCGTGAACGATATCGAATGATCGATCGCGGAACGGAAGTCGAAACGCTGATCCATTCACAACATCCATTGAAGGGACAGAGAAAGCGGAATAACGGCAGGCACCATGATTCAAATCAAGAGCCGTGACATCTGCTTTTCGATCGAGGCGGCGCAAAACGCAGGCAAGATTCGATCCCCCTGCACCACAGTCAAGGATACGTAGCGGAAGATTCTTCGGTAGAGTCCGTGTCAACCGAGAGATGCCGACCTGAGACACATGATCCCCGCCAAGAAAGCGATTGATTACCTTCAATTCCTGCAAGGCGTCGTCGAGCCGTTCATCGGTGATCGACATGTCGTCAATCATTTCGAGCGAGGTGCTGCGGGACCCGAGCATCAAACCCCTTTCAGAAACGCCATTTCCATCGACAATCCCGGGCCGAACGCTATCGCGCACAGCCACTCGTCAGGCTGCAGATGAGTACGGGAGAAGAGTTCTTTCAACACAAAAAGAATCGATGCCGACGACATATTGCCGTATCGGCGGAGGACGGCGCGGGATGGTTCAGTCTGTTCATCAGTCAGCTGAAGACCACTCTGGAGTGCATCGATAATCGCTCGTCCGCCGGGGTGAAGCGCCCAATGGCGAATCCGTCCGGGTTCAAGCCCCATCCGGTCGATGATCTGCTTCGCAACTGGTGAAGCTTGCTGCGCGACGATTTCTGGCAATTGAGAGGACAGCATCATCTCGAATCCGGTGTCGCCAATTTCCCATCCCATGAAGTGCGCAGAGGCGGGGAAGATGTGCGAAAAGGTCCGGACCAGGCGCGCCTGAGCTGGTACGCCGGGTGCCGTGGAGAACAACGCAGCGCCGCAACCGTCTGCGAAAATCATGTTGGCGAGAATATTGTCGCGTGTCGGTTCCGTTTGGAGATGGAGCGAGCATAGTTCGACCGAGACCAAAAGTGTCGTCGTGTCCTGGCTGCCACTGCACAGTGAGTCTAGGACAGAGGTGAACCCGACCAGCGCCGCCGCACAACCCATGAAGCCGATGTGGGTGCGCTGAATGTTCGCGGAGAGGCCCAGCGTGGTGATAAGATGGTAGTCGAAGTTCGGAGCAGAGAAGCCGGTGCACGAAATCGTGATCAATCGGTCAATCGACGAAGGGGCATAGCCAGTCGACTGGAGCACAGCGGTCACGGCAGCAGCAGAAAGCCTGTTGGCCCATTCTTTGTACAGCATCATACGTTGTTTCGTGCCCGGAGACGGTGCGGTCGGATCGACCGGATAGAAACGCGTGCCAACAGATGGCTCAGCATCCGGCACGACGACGTAGCGAGTCTCGATGCCAGATCGTGATGCGGCGGCGTCAATCATGCGCGCAACAGCCGGGCGCTCACCCATACGGCGTTTCAACTCCTCGGCAGCCCGATGTTGTTGGACGACGTACGGTGGCGATGCAGTGGAAACATGCAATAACATGCAGGACTTCCTTTCTTTCCGGCGCTTTCACAAGGTAAAGAATGGCACGGTGCCTAGCAAGCATCTTGAGAGCTCGGAGGGAATTCCGTACTATGAGAGAGCCAGATCGTGGTTGAGTTGTCTCCAGGCCAAAACACATTGATCTGGCCAAAATGAACCCTAATATCATGATCGTTGTATCGTTTCTTTCGCTTCTCATGTTGATATCGAGTTGCAGCAGATCGAACAACTTGTTGCTCGGGCGCGTTGAAGCAAAGCTCGGCACTCATACTGTAGTAGTCACGGACTGTTATCGAACAAGCGTGCCGCCTGCGCAGTCATTGAAGGACTCGGCAGATGGTTCCCTTCTCTATCGCTTTACGCCGTGCTTGGACGCAGATGTCGTCATCCACGACGAACGGCTCACGGTCAACGACAGAGCTTACGAGAGTCTCTCTCCCGGCGATACAGTCATTGTTGACCATGGCCAGGTGCTCGTCAATACACATATTGCCCGGAAGACCCCGGAAATCCGGTAGCGATCCTTCCGCCCCTTTTATTAAGGACACTCATCAAGAAAATCGGAATGAAGTTCTTCGGCGACGTCATCGATCCTGAGGGTGGACCGGCACGGCGTTGGCTGTACGAGCGAACTCGGTTGCCCCGACTCTTCTTGAAACTCCTTCCAATTTAAATTACCTTGCTTTTGTTTCGGTGCAACGGCCGCACACTGAGGAGAGGAACATACAATGGCAGACAAGGGTGAATTCAAGGCTGTCGCAAGAGAACTCAAAGCGATTTTCAAACCGTATCTGAGGAAACTGGATGTGGTCTCCGAAAGTGAGACGGGAATTTATCTCAACACCAGGGTCATCATGAAGAACAAGCAGCCGTTGTTTTTCGGGGGCGTGCGGACTGGCAAGGCATATGTCAGCTTTCACCTGATAGCTTTCTATTGTTTCCCTGAATTGTCGAAAGCCATGTCCCCGGCACTGAAGAAACGCATGCAGGGAAAACCATGTCTCAATTTCACATCAGTGGATAAGGTCCTTTTCAGAGAACTCAAAGAATTGACAAAATTTGGAGCAGCCAAATTCATGTCCAAAGAGTTTTTGAGAACTGTATCCGGTGGCGAGATCAAAGAGGCGATCTAAATCCAACCAGTAAGAAGCAGAAAACAGGAGACCATTTTGGCGCATCATCACGTAACAGGAAAACAACAGAACAGTAAAATGTGTCTTGTGTGCGGATTGAAGAATCCGCACGGACTCAAGGCATCATTCTATGAACTGGAGAATAAAGAGCTTGTGTGCGTTTTCAAGCCCTCTGACGGTCACCAAAGTTATCCGGGGAGGATGCACGGCGGCATCACCACTGCCTTGTTGGACGAGACGATAGGCAGAGCAATTATGATGCACTACAAAGAAATGTTGTGGGGCGTGACGGTAGAATTCACGACCAAATTCAAAAAACCTATCCCCCTCCATCAGGAATTGCGTGTCGTCGGGCGCATCACGAACGACACCAGCCGCTTCTTCGAAGGCACCGGCGAAATACTTCTTCCTGATGGCGAGGTGGCTGCAACCGGGCACGGGAAGTACATCAAGCTGCCATTGGAGAAGATCGCAGATTTCGATGCGACTGAGCAAGAATGGAAAGTTGTGCACTTAGAGCACGATCCAAAAACAATCGACCTACCGTAGTGGCAGCGTTCACGCTGCCTGCCCTTGCTTTGAGCCAGAGAAAAGCGCTCATGAAGAGGATTTTCATTTTCTTGCTCGCAATAGTGTTCGCCGCCGTGAGCGGATGCAACGATTCGGGGAACTCCCCGCTCCCGATGACCGGAATTCAGGGACAGGTGTTTTCGATTGCCACGCCAGGTCCAACTCCCGTTGGCTGGGTTCCTCCTCCGCTCGAGAAGGTGAGCACAATCCTCGTTCTCGATTCAAATCACAAATCCATTTTCCAGGTGCTCACCGACGTCAAGGGCAGATTCATCGTCGAGCTCCAGCCTGGAGCGTACTACCTTCGCGTCAAGGAGTCGATGATTCCTGCAGAAACCGGCCCGTATGCCGTGAAAGTCGGTGAGTTGGTCTCTGCACAAGCACACTATGATAATGGCATGCGATAGCGCGCTCTGTTGCGATTTCCCGAAAAGTTAGCGATACTCTCATCACGAAGACTCTTCCGATATCGAATCCACTTTTTCCATAATACCAAGGAGACAGTCATGACACGTCGTATGAGCTCGATCGTGATATTCGCGGCGTTGTTCCTCGGACTTGCCGTCGCACAAGACTCCGTACCGTACACCCGCGATGAAGTCGCCACACTGAAGAAGAAACTGGTCAGCGCTCTGGATGCGGTTGGCCAGCCTCCGGCAGGCTATGCAAAAGAGAAGGAGAACTTCAGTCTCCCCACTGATGCAAGCAAAAACCACGACAGCGGTCTGTTCTATCCTGCGTATGGAAACGCCGATCGGACATACGGAAGCGAGAAGTCAGCCGAAAAGTCGAATATAGAGTTCGAGAAGGAATACCAGAAGAAGGTCGCCGAGGCACAGGCGAAGGGAGACTATCAGGCGATTGCGAAACTCGCCCAGGAAATGCAACAGAAATCAGGCGAGATGCAATTGAAGAAATTGGAAGGAAAGAAAGTCCCGATAAATATTCGCATCCAGATCAATTCAACCGGGGGGGAGGCTATCGACCCCGATGGCGTGGTGTTTGAGCGGACGGGGGTCATCGCACTGAAAGAGAAGAACGACGGATCCGACGAAAAAGGGAGAGTCCGCGTATATTTCGATCCCGTCAATCTGAAAGACACGAAGCAGCTCTCCAAAGTCGACATGAAGATGCCCGAGAAGGGGGTGAGTTCGAAGACAGCAGTCTACAACATCACCATCGAGTTCGATGGCCCGATAGCTGAGATCGAGGCTTGGGCAAAAAAGATCGACACGGGCAAGGTGTTGGCCCAGGTCGGCGGGAAATAGATTGACGAGTCCCAATCGCCATTCGCCGGCA